>CAMAYS010000001.1:0-127581 GCA_945862545.1 Bifidobacterium breve
ATGGCGCTGGGTTTTGCCCGTGTGGATACGAAATTTGCTGAATTACGCTCCGAAATGCATCAAAACCTGCGAAATTCGAATATGGCAATGATGTCGCTCATGGTCGCTTTGCATGGTTTGCTGTTTGCGGCGCTCAAAATCTGGCCTTAAGGCTGGGTTTCCCACAAAAGACCTGGATAAGGGCGATAAATAGACTTTTCTCCTCATCTCAGCGGACGTCATCCGGCAAAAACTTGGCAGGCTGTGGATAACTTTCAGATGTCATGGCTTGACCGATCGTAGGGTTCGCTAAAAAGCAGGATCTTTGCGCGAATAAGCAGGCGGTGGGTGTGGGTTCGGGGAAATCCGACGGTAGGGTTCTCACCTCGTGCGAAACGGACTTTTGTCTGTTCGCTGCAATCGATGTCTATGTGAGCCCAGTTCGCTGGGGACCACATGGCAACAACCGAACCAATGCTCCGTTGATCGCAAGATCTTCGGAGCATTTGCGTGAACGGCGGTTCTCCGCAGTACACGCAAAGTCAAATCGAAAGCGCCAGGAAACTGGCTGGATGAAGAGGCTGCCTTATGGCAAAGAAAGCGATCGTCGGCGAGAAGCTCGGCATGACACAGGTATGGGCTGACGACAATCGCGTCGTTCCCGTGACCGTGCTTCGTGTTGAAACAGTTCGCATCGTACAAATTAAAACTTCTGAGCGCGATGGTTACGATGCGCTCCAAGTTACCTATGGGCATAAGGACGCAAAGAAATTGTCCAAGCCTGATGCTGGGCATTTTGCGAAGGCAAATGTTGAATCCGGTCGTCGACTTGTTGAGTTGCGTCTTGAGAGCGTTGAAGGTTTTGAAGTCGGCGGAGAGATCACTGTCGATCAATTCGTCAAAGGCCAAAAGGTTGATGTCACTGCGGTGAGCCGCGGTAAGGGCTTTGCCGGCGGTATGAAGCGTCACAACTTCCGCGGACAGGGCGCCAGTCACGGTAACCACAAGCACCACCGTGCTCCTGGTTCCATTGGTTCGGCCTCGTACCCAGGTCGTGTTCTCAAAGGTCTGAAGATGGCCGGACACATGGGTCATGAGCAAGTCACCACTTTGAATCTTGAAGTTGTTGAGGCCGACGCCGAGCGCGGCTTGTTATTAGTACGTGGTTCGGTACCGGGCCCAAATGGCGGCGTTGTCATTGTGCGCAACGCAGTGAAGGGAAAGTGACCTGATGCCTTCGTTGAAAGTCAAGAATCAGGCTGGCAAAGATGTCGGCAGTGTTGCTTTAAGCGATGACGATTTCGGTCGTCAGCCAAATGTTCCAGTGATGCACCAAGTCGTCACTGCGCAACTTGCACATCGTCGTGCCGGGACACAGAGCACAAAGACTCGCGCTGAGGTTTCTGGTGGTGGAAAGAAGCCACTTAAGCAAAAGGGAACTGGTAGCGCTCGTCAGGGTTCGACTAACTCACCTCATTACTCTGGTGGTGGTGTGGCTCACGGGCCAAAGCCTCGCAAGTATTCGCAAAAGACTCCTAAGAAGATGATCAAGATTGCTTTGCAGTCGGCGTTGTCGGATCGTGCCATGGAAGGCAAAGTCATCGTCATCGATGCTTGGAAGTTTGATGCGCCTAAGACGTCGGCAGCTATTGAAGCGCTGAACGCATTGAATCTTGATGGTCGCACATTGATCGTGGTTCGCCGCGACGAACTGAATGCGATTCGTTCATTCCGCAATCTCCCCGAAGTGCAACTCATTGAAATCAGCGAACTCAACGCTTATGACGTGTTGTGCAACGACAACATCGTGTTCTCACAGGGCTCATTGCCCGGAGCCAGTAAGGACGGTCAGTGATGAAAGATCCACGCGACATCATCATCGCTCCCATCGTGTCGGAGAAGAGTTACGCCCTCATTGAGACTGGCGTCTACACCTTCAACGTTCATGTGGATGCATCAAAGCCTGAGATCCACGACGCTGTCGAGGCAATCTGGGGCGTCAAGGTCACAAAAGTCAACACGCTCAACCGTGCGGGCAAACTCCAGCGCACTCGAGGCACCAATCGCCCCGGCCGTCGCCCTGGTACCAAGCGCGCAATCGTCACTTTGGCTGCTGGGAATGAAATCCCACTGTTCGAGAACAACTGAGGCATCACGTCATGGGAATTCGTAAACGTAAGCCAACATCTGCAGGTCGTCGTTTCCAGACCTCGTCAGATTTCTCCGAGATCACTTCAACGACACCAGAAAAGTCATTGCTCACGAGCAAGCCGAAGACTGGTGGTCGTAATGCCTATGGTCGCAAGACATCGCGTCACCGCGGTGGTGGTCATAAGCAGCAATACCGAATGATCGACTTCAAGCGCAACAAAGATGGCATCACTGCCAAGGTTGCGACGATTGAATATGACCCGAACCGCACGTGCCGTATTGCCTTGTTGCATTATGCAGACGGTGAGAAGGCGTATATTCTTGCTCCTAAGGGCATGAATGTTGGCGATCATGTGTCCAATGGTCCCAAGGCAGACATCAAGCCAGGCAACGCTTTGCCATTGCGCTACATGCCTGTTGGTACTGTCGTTCACAACGTTGAGTTGCGCCCCGGTCAAGGTGGCAAGATGGCGCGTTCAGCCGGTGTTGGTGTGCAGTTAGTAGCCAAAGATGGTGACTACGCAACACTTCGTTTGCCTTCAACAGAAATGCGTCGCGTGCTGATTGACTGCCGCGCCACTGTCGGAGAAGTCGGCAATGCCGAACACGAACTCATCAAGATCGGTAAAGCTGGTCGTAACCGTTGGAAGGGCGTTCGCCCACAAACCCGCGGTGTCGCCATGAACCCGGTTGACCACCCTCTTGGTGGTGGCGAAGGTAAAACCTCGGGTGGTCGTCCTCCCGTGTCGCCATGGGGCAAGCCAGAAAGCCGTACTCGTGACGGCAAGAAGGCATCACAGAAGTTGATTGTTCGTCGTCGTCGTTCCGGCAAGGGCCGCCGGTAAAGGATTGGTGCATTAGATGTCTCGTAGCTTGAAAAAGGGTCCGTTCGTTGATGACCACCTCGTAAAAAAGGTGGACGCGTTGAACGCTGCCAATGAAAAAAAGGTCATCAAGACTTGGAGTCGTCGTTCGACGATCATTCCCGACATGGTGGGTCACACCATCGCCGTGCATGACGGTCGTAAGCACGTGCCGGTTTATGTCACTGAATCAATGGTTGGTCACAAGCTTGGTGAGTTCTCACCGACTCGTACCTTCAAATATCACGCAGGTCAAGAGAAGAACGTGAAGGGTCGCAAGTAATGACTGGTCCCAAGCTAAACGAGCGCTCCTTTATTGCCGGTGAGCGCACCGGAACTCGAGCCAGTGTGCGCGGTTCGCGCATGTCGGCATCCAAGGCGCGCGTTGTGCTCAACCTTGTTCGTGGACGCGATGTCGTCATTGCTGATCAGGTTTTGCAGTTCACAGAGCGTGAAGCAGCCCGCGTTATTCGCAAAGTTTTGGCATCAGCTGTTGCCAACGCAGTGAACAATGATGGTCTTGACGCTGACACCTTGTACATCAAGGCCTGCTACGCCGACGAAGGTCCGACCTTGCGTCGCTTTAAGCCACGTGCCAAAGGTCGTGCTACTCGGATCAACAAGCGCACCTGCCACATCACGATTGTTCTTGGTGTGATTGACAGCGAACTGTTGCAGGTCGTTCAGGCTCGCCGTGAGCGTGCCGTGAGCGGTCGTCGGGCAACTCGCGGTGGTGGCGTTGCTGATCGCCGGGCTCGCGTTCAAGCAAGCCGTACCAAGCGTTCCGATGATGCGGTTGACACTTCAGTTGAAGAAGTGGCGACTGAGGAAGCGAATATCGAAGAAACCACGATCGAGGCAACTGCTGTGGAGACTACGTCAATTGAAACTGCAGCACCCGAGGCCGAGGAGACCAACTGATGGGCCAAAAAGTCAATCCGTACGGCTTCCGCCTGGGCATTACCACCGACTGGAAAAGTCGCTGGTTTAGTGAGCGCAATTACAAGGAATATCTCACCGAAGACTGGAAGATCCGCGCTTATGTCATGGAGTCACTTCCAGACGCAGCGATTTCGCGCATTGAAGTCGAGCGCAAGCGTGGAGAGACCCTCAAGGTCGACATTCATACTGCTCGTCCCGGAATCGTGATCGGTCGTAAGGGTGCCAAGGCTGATGAACTTCGTATTGGTTTAACTGCCCTCACTGGCAACATTAAAGTGCAGCTCAATATCGTGGAGATTAAGTCTCCCGAACTTGATGCGGCTTTGATTGCTCAGGGTGTAGCTGATCAGTTGGTCGGACGAATTGCATTCCGTCGTGCCATGAAGCGAGCCGTGCAGAACGCACAAAAGGCTGGAGCACTTGGTATTCGTGTTCAGTGTTCAGGTCGTTTGGGTGGCGCTGAAATGAGCCGAACCGAGTGGTACCGCGAAGGTCGCGTGCCGTTGCACACACTGCGTGCCGACATTGACTACGGTTTTCGCGAGGCTCGCACTGCGAGTGGTCGCGTTGGCGTCAAGGTATGGATTTATCGTGGCGACATTTTGCCGTACAAGCCAGTGATTGATGAAAAGATTGTTCGCGAAGCAACAAGTGCTCTCGGCGAAACTTTGGGTGTACCTGGTGCACGCAAAGTTGTGTCGTCAAGTGGTCGCCGTAAGGCCGAAGAAGCTCTTGAAGCAGCCCAAGTGCCACTCGTGAAAGAAGCCGATCCAGAACTCGAGAAATTACTCGACGAGGAAGAAGAAATCGCCCGCCGCACCCACGATGGGCACGAGACCCCGCACTTCCGTGCACAGGACTGATTCACCATGTTGATGCCTCGCAAAGTTGCCCATCGTAAGCACCATCGTGGTCGTACCGGAGGTATGGCCAAGGGTGGAAGCGAACTGGCTTTTGGTCAGTACGGAATCCAAGCTCTTGAGCCATGCTGGTTAACTGCTCGCCAGATTGAAGCTGCGCGTATTGCTATGACTCGTCATATCAAGCGTGGCGGCAAGGTGTGGATCAATGTTTTCCCCGATAAGCCCGTCACCAAGAAGCCAGCCGAAACCCGTATGGGTTCAGGTAAGGGCAACCCAGAGTTTTGGGTAGCTGTCGTGAAGCCTGGCCGTGTTTTATTTGAACTCTCATTCCCAAGTCGCGAGCAGGCAATGGAGGCCCTCAACAAGGCCATCCAGAAATTGCCGATTAAGGCCCGCATTATTACCCGCGAGGAGGCGATCTGATCATGGCAACTCAAGCCGCCAAAGACCGCGCTGAACTAGGCGAACTCGACCTCACATCATTGGTCGAACAGCTCCGGGCTTCAAAGCAAGAGGCACTCAACCTCCGCTTTCGTAGCGCCACCGGTCAGCTCGACACCCATAGCGAATTGCGCCGAGTTCGTCGCCGTATCGCTCGTATCAACACCCTTATCCGTCAGCGTGAAATCGCTGCCGCTGAGGCCGGAGAGTGAATCAGATGTCTGAAACAACACCCACAACAGAACGTGCACCGCGCAAAGTCCGCGAGGGCATCGTGTCGTCTTCAAAGATGGATCGCACCTTGGTGATCGAAATCATCGAGCGAGTTCGTCACCCGAAGTACAACAAGTTCGTCACACGAACCAAGAAGCTCTATGCCCACGATGAGGCCAACGACGCCAATGTTGGCGATCGCGTGCGCGTCATGGAAACCCGTCCATTATCGAAACTGAAGCGCTGGCGCCTCGTTGAGATTCTCGAGCGGGCCAAGTGAGCCTGGGACCGACGGAGGATAAATCATGATTCAGCAAGAAAGTCGTCTTCGAGTTGCCGATAACAGTGGCGCCAAAGAAGTTTTGTGTATCAAGGTTCTCGGTGGCACACGTCGCCGATACGCCTCGATCGGAGACATCTTCGTGGCCGCCGTTAAGGATGCGATTCCTGGTGCAGGTGTAAAAAAAGGTGACGTCGTGAAATGCGTCGTCGTTCGCGTCAAGAAGGAAAAGCGCCGTCCTGATGGCAGCTACATCCGTTTTGACGAGAATGCTGCGGTCATCATCAAAGATGATCTCACACCTCGTGGAACACGTATCTTCGGACCAGTTGGTCGCGAACTGCGTGACAAGAAGTTCATGCGAATTGTTTCGTTAGCGCCGGAGGTGCTGTGAGATGAAAATCAAAAAAGGTGACAACGTCATAGTGATCTCTGGAAAGGACAAAGGCAAAGAAGGCACCGTTTCGCGTGTTATGCCTCGTTCGAACCAGCTCCTAGTCGACGGAATCAATGTTGTGAAGAAGCACCAGAAGCCCAGCGGAAAAAATCAGCAGGGTGGAGTTATCGACCGTGACATGCCTCTCGATGCATCCAATGTGATGTTCGTGCATAAGGGCAAGCCCACACGTGTTGGTTACAAGGTGCTTGCTGACGGCAAAAAAGTACGCATCGCCAAAACCACAGGTGAGGAAATCGGATGAGCACCATAACAATGCCCCGTCTTAAGTCTAAATATCAAAGCGAGATTTGTGCTGGCCTTCAGGCCTCGCTCGAATTGAGCAATGTCATGCAGGTTCCCCGCCTCGAAAAGATCGTGGTGAACATGGGTGTTGGTCGTGCCACTCAGCAACCTTCGTTGCTTGAGGGCGCAGTCGCTGACATGACTCGTATCACCGGCCAGAAGCCAAAGGTGACTAAGTCTCGTGACTCAATCGCAAACTTTAAACTTCGTGAGAATCAGGCCATCGGCTGCATGGTCACGCTACGTGGCGACCGTATGTGGGAATTCCTGGATCGTTTGATCTCGGTTGCGATTCCTCGTATTCGTGACTTCCGCGGTTTGCCTTCGCATTCATGGGACGGTCGTGGCAACTACACGTTCGGCCTCAGCGATCAGACTGTTTTCCCTGAAATTGAGTACGACAAGATCGATGCCCCTCGTGGTATGGACATCACCATCGTGACGACCGCAATGACGAATGATCAAGGTCGGGCTTTGCTCGACGCATTCGGATTTCCGTTCAAGCGCGGCGCTGAAGCAACTGTTTCGACCAAGAAGAAGAGCAATGTTCGTGGTCCGCAGTTCTCTAAGAAGAAGAAGTGAGCGAGAGGTACTGACTCATGGCGAAGAAATCGTTAATTAACAAAGCTGCTGCGCAGCCCAAGTTCAAGGTTCGTGGCTATACACGTTGCCTGAAGTGTGGTCGCGCACGTTCCGTTTACCGTAAGTTCGGTCTTTGCCGTGTGTGCCTTCGTGAGATGGCCCATGCTGGTGAAATCCCCGGCCTAACAAAGTCGAGTTGGTGAGGCACTTATGTTGACTGATCCCATTGCCGACATGCTGACCCGCATCCGCAACGCCAATACGGCGATGCACGATGAGGTCAAGATGCCGTCCTCCAAACAAAAAGTTGCTTTGGCCAAGATTCTTGAGCAAGAGGGTTACATCTCTGGTTTTGCTGTGACAGCAAATACCAAGGGCCCAGGCGAGATTCTGAATATTGCGATGAAGTATTCCGCTGAACGCCGTCGCACTATTGCAGGTATCAAGCGCATTTCAACACCAGGACTTCGCGTGTATCGCAAGTCCGGCACCGTACCTCGCGTACTTGGTGGCCTAGGTGTTGCTGTCCTATCCACCAGTCAGGGACTGATGACCGACCGCGAAGCGCGCAAGCGCAAAGTGGGCGGCGAAGTTCTCTGTTACGTGTGGTGATCAGGAGACAATATGTCACGTATCGGTAAAGCACTTATCCCGGTTCCAGCCGGTGTTGATGTCAGCATCAACGCAAACTCAGTGACTGTCAAAGGCCCGAAGGGATCTTTGAGTCGTGACCTCGTTGGTGGTATCACCGTTCGTCAGGATGAAGGCAACCTAGTTGTCGAACGTCCCAATGACGAGCGTGAATCACGCAGTTTGCATGGCCTGAGTCGTGCGCTGTTGAGCAACATGGTCGTCGGCGTGACTACTGGTTTCGCTAAAGAACTTGAGATCGTCGGCGTTGGTTACCGAGCAGAGTTGAAGAGCCCCACGCTCATTCGTCTCAACCTTGGTTTCTCGCACCCAGTTGATGTAGAAGCTCCGCAAGGAGTGTCTTTTGAAGTGCCAGTGCAAACTCGCGTGATCATCAAAGGCATTGACAAAGAAGCAGTCGGTCAAGTAGCTGCCAACATTCGTTCCATTCGTAAGCCAGAGCCCTATAAGGGCAAGGGTGTGCGCTATCAGGGCGAGAAGATTCTGCGTAAAGCCGGTAAAGCCGGCAAGAAGTAATGCCGAGAAAAGATTCCGCTAGGGAGATGTCATGAGCAAAATCAGTAGAGAGCGCCGCGAGAGTCGTCTCGTTCGTCACAACCGAGTTCGCAAGAAAATTCACGGCACCGCCGAGCGTCCGCGCTTGTCCTTGTACCGTTCAAACAATCACCTCATGTTGCAGGTCATCAACGACGATCTTGGTGTGACTATCACGTCAGTTTCGTCAACAGAGGCAGGATTGCGTGCATCTGGTGGACGCACCGTTGAAGTCGCTAAGGCATTAGGCACGACAGTCGCTGAACGCGCTCAAGCAATCGGTATCAAGAAAGTTGTTTTCGATCGTGGTGGATACCTCTATCACGGTCGCGTCGCTGCGGTTGCTGAAGCCGCTCGTGCAGCAGGTCTGGAGTTCTGATGACGAACAATCCCAATAACCCAAATAATCCGAACGCTCGTCCGGGTGGCAACAATGCTCCGCGACCTGGCGATCGTCCGCCCCCAGGCATGGGCAACACACCTGAGGGTGGCCGCGAATCACGCGTGATTCACATCAACCGCGTGGCCAAGGTTGTTAAGGGTGGTCGTCGCTTTTCGTTCACCGCACTTGTTGTCGTTGGCGATGGCAACGGTCGTGTTGGTCTCGGCTACGGAAAAGCCAAAGAAGTTCCTTTGGCTATTCAAAAAGGTACCGAAGACGCAAAGCGCAATATGTTCTCCGTGGCTCTTGCAGGCAGCACCATTATTCACCCAGTCATTGGTGTGTTGGGTGCTGGTCGCGTGATGCTCAAGCCTGCAGCTCCAGGTACTGGTGTTATCGCTGGCGGTGCAGCACGAATCATTCTTGAAGAAGCTGGCATTCATGATGTGTTGGCTAAATCACTCGGTTCGTCCAATGCCATCAACGTGGCTCGCGCCACGATCAATGGTCTGCAAGCTTTGCAGCGCCCCGATGAAGTTGCGGCTCGCCGTGGACTTCCAGCTGACAGCTTCGTACCCAAGGGCTTGCTCAAGGCGTACAACGAGACCAAGCGCGCAGTCGCTGCAGGAGAAAGTCACTGATTATGGCTACGTATCAGACAGTCGTTCATACTGGTCCCACCATTACGGTGAAGCAGATCAAATCCAGTACCCATGCCAAGCCGAAGAGCCGTGGAACATTGCGCGCTCTTGGTCTTGGTCGTATCGGCAAGAGCAATGTGTTGCCTGATCGCCCAGAAATTCGCGGCATGATCGCCCGAGTTCCGCACCTTATCGAAGTCACATCTTCGACAGATTCGAAGGAGAGCTGACCAATGCGCGTCGACGAACTAGCACCAGCACCGGGTTCAACCCATCCAAAAAAGCGCGTAGGTCGCGGCATCGGTGGCAAGGGTGGCAAGACTGCCGGTCGTGGTACCAAGGGTCAGCAATCTCGTGGCCGTGGCAAAGTTGCTCGCGGTTTCGAAGGTGGACAGATGCCCCTCAAGCAACGTGTTCCAAAGTTGAAGGGGTTCAATAACCCATTCCGCGTGGAATATCAGGCTGTCAACCTTGATTCACTCACCGAAATTGATGAGCCCGTTGTGAACCCAGAGATTCTTTTTGCTCGTGGTGTGTTGCATAAGGGCGCATTTGTGAAGGTTCTTGCTCGCGGACAAGTCACTCGCGCAGTTGAAGTTCATGCTCATGGCGTTTCCAAGGCAGCGCAGGCGGCCATCGAAGCTGCTGGCGGCTCAGTCACTATTATTCCTTTGCCGTACAAGGTTCGTCCTGCGGCCAAGGGCAACCAGTTCACCAACCGCTGATATCGGGCTGACCGATTATCGCACCGAGATAGAACCCGAGGAACCACCGTGCTGTCAAACCTGAAGAACATCTTCAAGGTGCCTGACCTTCGGAACAAGATTTTGTTCACCTTGATGATGGTGCTTTTGTATCGTCTTGGAGCGCATATCCGCGTTCCTGGTATTGATGATCTTGCAGTCCGACAGTTGCGTGAATCAGCGCGTGAGCAGGGTGCTCTCGGTTTCTTGAACTTGTTCTCTGGTGGAGCATTTTCTTCGTTCGCTATTTTTGCCTTGGGTATCATGCCGTACATCACCTCGAGCATCATCATGCAGGTTTTGACAGTCGTCATTCCCAAACTTGAAGAATGGCAACAAGAGGGCGCCACAGGGCAGCGTAAAATTACACAATGGACTCGTTATGTGGCGATGGCCATAGCGCTGTTGCAGGCTGCTGGTTTGACATTTATTTTTGGTCAAGGACGCGGTTCGGCATTCTTCACTGCTTCTGCTAACGCTCCAGACATTGTGCTTCTGCCTGATGGCATGTGGCCTCGTGGTCTGCTGGTGATTCTTTCACTCGTCGCCGGTACAGCCCTGTTGATGTGGATGGGCGAATTGATCAGCCAGCGCGGTATCGGTAACGGTATGAGCATATTAATTTTTGCATCAGTGGTGAGTTCATTGCCCTTTAGTTACTACTCAATTCTGCAAAGTAAGAAGTGGGTTGTTTTCGGTATTTTGATTGCCATCTCAGTCGGTATTTTGGTTGCAGTAGTTCGTGTTGAACTTGGGCAGCGTCGCATACCTGTGCAGTTTGCTAAGCGAGTAGTCGGACGTCGTCAGTTCGGTGGACAAAGTACTTACATTCCGTTGAAGGTCAATCAGGCTGGCATCGTGCCGATCATTTTTGCAAGTTCCGTGATGTTGCTGCCTGTATTGCTCACCAACATCATTGGTTCTGATACTGGTTGGCGACGCACCGTCACTGTTTGGGTGGATCGCAACTTGGTGTCTTCACAAGGATTGTTATACATCGTCTCGTTTGCTTTGTTGATCGTTGCATTCGCATACTTCTATAACTCGATTGCCTTCGATCCGATTCGTCAAGCGGATCAGATTCGTCGTCAAGGTGGATTCATTCCTGGAATCCGACCCGGACCGCAGACCGAGCGTTACTTGGGCAAGGTTGTTAATCGAATTACATTGCCGGGCGCATTATTCGTTGCATTCATTGCGATTTTGCCGTACATCGTGTTGTGGGTAGGTGACGTTCAGTCGTTCCCCTTCGCTGGTACAACGGTGCTTATTGCCGTGGGCGTTGCTCTTGATTTAATGCGACAAGTAGATAGCCAACTGATGTTGCGCAATTACGAGGGATTCCTGAAGTGATGTCAACGCAGCTTTGGTTGCTGCGGCTGGGCTAAGTCATGACCGCGGGTGTACGGCTGATCATCATGGGTCGCCAAGGAGCGGGTAAGGGCACGCAGTGTCAACGTATCTCGCGACATTTTGTCGTTCCACATATCTCCACAGGTGAAATTTTACGTGCCGCCGTTCGTGAAGGTACAGAGATTGGCAGGATGGCCAAACAGGTAATCGAGGCTGGGCGTTTGGTAGGCGATGAGATCATGATTGAAATCATTCGCGAGCGACTTGAGCAAGATGATGCGCGCACCCGCGGATATATCTTGGATGGCTTTCCGCGAACTGTGGCTCAGGCTGTGGCTCTTGACGATATTGCGGCGGAGCGACCCATTCATGTCGTGCTTGATCTTGATGTGCCCCGCGATTTAGTTATTCAACGCATTTCCTCTCGGCGGGCATGTCGCGATTGTGGAACGAACTATGTCGCCACGGCTCAAAAGAGGGACCCCTGGACCTGCGATTCTTGTGGGGGAGACGTTGTCATACGCGATGATGACACCCCCGAGAGCATCAGTCAGCGTTTAGATCTCTATGAAAGCCAGACCGCTCCACTGCTTGAGTTCTACGGTCGGGATGCTCGTTTGGTTGTTATTGACGGTTCAAAGGGACCAGACGAGGTTTTCGGCTTATTGACGGCTGCTATCGATTTAGCCCGAAAGAGCGACTAAATGGGTTCTGTGGATAACTTGGCAGTGTTCGGTGACGCCGAAAAGCAGGGCCTGAATACCCAACTTGATGACTTGCGCTGGGCTATGTTGAAGACTCACAAAGACTCTCAACTTTCCTGCCTCGGGCGATTGGTTGGTGTAAGTCTCGGCGGTAGCATTGCCACTCGGCCCAATGGCCAATCCTGCACGCATCTTCGTGATGCATCGCAGTTTGCAATGTCCGCCCTGTTAGGAGTCAGTTCTGTCCAAGCCCAAAGACGATGCCATCTTGCTAGAAGGCACGATTCTCGAATCCCTACCGAACGCAATGTTTCGGGTGGAGTTAGAGAACGGCCACAAAGTGTTGGCTCATATCTCCGGAAAGATGCGGATGAATTACATTCGTATTCTCCCCGGGGACAAAGTGCAAGTAGAACTTACCCCTTATGACCTCACCCGAGGTCGCATTACCTATCGCTATAAGTGAATGACATCCATCTAACGAAAAAGAAGTGAGATGACCATGAAGGTCAAACCGAGTGTAAAAAAAATCTGCGAGAAGTGCAAAGTGATCCGTCGGCATGGCCGCGTCATGGTCATCTGCGAGAACCCGCGTCACAAGCAGCGTCAAGGCTGAGAAGAGAATAAGGAAACAGCATGGCCCGTATTTCTGGAGTAGACATCCCACGCGAAAAGCGTTTGGAGATTTCTCTTACCTACATTTTTGGCATCGGCAAACCGACTGCTCAAAGAATGTGTGCCGATCTTGGCATCAGTCCCAACACTCGCGTTCGCGATCTCACCGACGAAGAAGTCAACAAACTTCGTGGATGGGTTGATCAGAATGTCACTGTCGAAGGTGACCTTCGCCGTGAAGTGCAGACAGATATCAAGCGCAAGATCGAGATTGGTTGCCTCCAAGGGATCCGTCATCGCAAGGGCCTACCAGTACGCGGTCAACGCAGTAAAACCAATGCTCGTACCCGTAAGGGACCAAAGCGAACAGTTGCTAACAAGAAGAAGGCAGTGAGGAAGTAATCATGGCCAAGCCAAAGCCAGGCGGTCGCCGCCCCCGTAAGCGTGAGCGTAAAAATGTCAGCGTTGGTGTATGTCACATCAAGTGCTCGTTTAACAACACCATCGTCAGTATCTCCGACACTGAAGGCAATGTGCTTTCGTGGGCATCTGGTGGTGGCGTCGGCTTCAAGGGTTCTCGCAAGAGCACTCCATTCGCAGCACAGATGGCTGCTGAGAAGGCTGCCAAGGCTGCTTTCGAACAAGGTATGCGTCGCGTTGAAGTTCACGCTAAGGGCCCAGGCTCTGGACGTGACACAGCGATTCGTTCGTTGCAGAACACTGGTATTGAAGTGACCGGAATTAAAGATGTCACGCCGGTGCCTCACAATGGGTGCAAGTTGCCCAAGCGGAAAAGGAACTAAGCGATGGCCCGTTACACCGGACCCAAGGTGCGTTTGTCGCGCCGTCTCAACACCAACATTTTCGAAAACGAAAAGGGTCGTAAAGCCCTTGAGCGTCGTCCATTCCCACCAGGTCAGCACGGTCGTACGCGTCGTCGTTCAGCAGGCAGCGAATACTTGGCCCAACTCCAGGAGAAGCAGAAGGCGAAGTACATCTACGGTGTGCTTGAGCGCCAGTTCCGCAAGACCTACGACGAAGCCAATCGCCTTCAGGGACCAACTGGTGAGAACCTCTTGCGTCTTCTTGAATTGCGCCTCGACAATGTGGTTTTCCGCGCCGGCTTTGCCAGCACCCGCCCCCAGGCTCGCCAATTCGTGAGCCATGGCTTGATCTTGGTGAATGGCAAGCGTCTTGACATCCCGAGTGCTCGTGTCAAGAAGGGTGATGTCATCACTTTGGCCATAAAAGCCCGAGAAATGATCGTTATCCAGCACAATGTCGATACCCTTGACCGTTCATTAGTGGGTTGGCTCGAAAGCGGAGATGGTGGCAAGCAAGTCACTGTTCGCAATGAACCAGCCCGCGAGAACATAGATGTACCAGTACGTGAACAGCTCATCGTTGAGCTTTACTCTAAGTAATTCCACCACCCCGACGAACGGAAGAGACAAATGCTCGTCATCCAACGCCCCACAGTCGAAGCAATCGGCGAACCAAAAGATAACCGTCAGAGTTTTTCTGTCGGCCCTCTCGAACCCGGTTTCGGCCACACCATAGGTAACTCGCTTCGCCGCGTGTTGCTGTCCTCGATCCCCGGAGCCGCCATTACGACGGTGAAGTTCGAAGAGGCCCTGCACGAGTTTGACACCATTGCTGGTGTTACTGAGGACGTCACTGACATCATCCTCAACCTCAAAGACATCGTGCTGACTTCTCTCTCCGATGAGCCTGTCAGCATTCGTGTTGATGTGCGTGGTGACGCAATCGTGACCGCTGGCGATATCCAGTGTCCAGCCGATGTGGAGATTTTGAACAAAGATCTCGTCATCGCTCATGTCAACTCAAAGGGTCGTCTTGCACTTGACCTCACCGTCGAGCAGGGTCGTGGCTATAACTCAAGTGACCGTGAGCGCGACTCAAGCGTTCGCACCATTGGTGTTATTCCAATAGATGCCATCTTCTCGCCGGTGCGCCGCGTCATGTTCGACGTGGTACCGACACGAGTTGAGCAGTCAACTAACTATGACAAGTTAGTGATTGATATTGAGACTGACGGAACGACCACACCACGTGATGCGCTCGCTTCGGCCGGTGCAACACTGCGTTCATTGGTTGATCTCGTGGCTAACTTGTCTGAAGAAGTCAAGGGACTCGAACTCGGTGAAGTGATTTTGGCTGGTTCATCTAGCCCAGATCTCGACATCGCCATTGAAGACCTCGATCTTTCAGAGCGTCCTCGCAACTGTTTGAAGCGCGCCCAGGTAAACACCATTGGCGAACTTCTCAGCAAGAACGAAGATGACTTGCTGAACATCACCAACTTTGGCCAGAAGAGCCTCGACGAAGTCAAGCAAAAGCTTGATGAGCGTGGCCTCACACTTCGCGGCTGAGCCGACGAACGTTTAACGAAGGAAACAGAACATGCCCGCAACCCCACGCCGTGCCAGAAACTTTGGTGGTAGCTCACAGCACCAAAGGTTGATGATGGCTAACCTCACTGCTTCATTGATTGCAGCCGAGGCCATTGAGACCACTGAAGCTAAGGCCAAGGCACTTCGCCCCATCGCTGAAAAACTCATCACTAAAGCCAAGAAGGCTCAAGATGGTGACGCTACAAGTATCCACCGCATCCGTCAGATCCAGGGTTACCTCGGTGACAAGGAAATGACCCACAAGTTGGTCGCTGAAGTTGCGCCTCGCTATCTTGAGCGCAATGGTGGCTACTTGCGTATTCTCAAGCTCGGCCCGCGTCAGGGTGATAATGCCCCGATGGCACGTATTGAACTCGTCTGACGAGTTCTTCGCTGCAAGTTAAAACTTTATGAGTACTTCCGAGCCCGCCACCAGGCGGGCTCGTTTGTTGGTGGCATACGAAGGTTCGTACTTCAACGGCTTCGCAGTCAACGAAGGTGTGCGCACGATCGCCGGAGTGATCGGGGATGCTCTCTCGCTGATCTCGCGTTTTCCAGTACACATCACGGGGGCCGGTCGTACTGACGCAGGGGTTCACGGTTGGGGACAGGTCATTAGTTGTGACCTCCCCGTTGATATTGATCTTGAGCATTTACCGCGCCGCTTGACAAAAATGTGTGCGCCTGGAATCGTCGTCAGATCCGCCGAGTGGACTGCCGAGGATTTTCATGCTCGTTTCTCTGCACAGTGGCGGCACTATCGCTATACGGTGCTTAATGACCCCGTGGCTGACCCTTTTTTGGCGGCCAGCGCATGGCATGTGCCTGAGCGGTTGGATGTGCAATTGATGTATTTGGCCTGTGATCCGCTGATTGGCGAGCACGATTTTTCGGCTTTTTGCCGTAAGCCCAAACCCGTTGAGAACGAACCCACTCCCAGTATGTTTCGCCTTGTCACTCAGGCTCAGTGGACTGAACAGGTGAGCGAACGGGGATCTCGGCTTTTACGATTTGAGATTCGGGCTAATGCGTTTTGCCACCAAATGGTGCGCTCCATCGTGGGGACCTTGGTCGATGTGGGGCTAGGCAAAATCACCCCTGGGTCGATGTCAGCCATTTTGGACTCCCGAGTTCGCACTGTGGCTGGTCAAGTTGCCCCTGCCCACGGCTTATGCCTATGGGAGGTTGGGTATCTTGAGCAGATATTTGAGTGATCTCCCCGTCGTTTTTACGCGTAATGCTCGTATCATTTAGCAGTCCCTGCAGGCTAAGTAGCGTCAGGCACCTTTTCTGAAAGAAGTATCTATGAGCACCTATTCGCCAAAAGCCAGCGAGATCTCTCGTGAGTGGCACGTCGTTGATGCTGAGGGCATGATCCTCGGTCGTCTATGCACCGAAGTCGCACGTTTGTTGCGCGGCAAGCACAAGCCGACTTTTGCTCCGCACATGGATTCAGGTGATCATGTAGTAATCATCAACGCCGACAAGATTGTCTTGACATCGGGTAAGGCTGAGAGTCGCATGGTGCACAACTACTCGGGTTACCCCGGTGGTTTGAAGAGTGAAGCATTCGGTAAATTATTAGCTCGCCGCCCCGACGAAGCAATTCGCGGATCAGTGCGCGGCATGTTGCCTAAGGGTCCGCTTGGTCGTCAGATGATCAAGAAGCTCAAGGTTTATTCCGGCGCACAGCATCCCCATGGCGCACAGAATCCAACAACAACTACATTCGCACACGCTATAGCTCGCTGAGCAGACGATCCAAGGACAACACAATGACGAAGCCTCTTACTCAGACAACTGGTCGCCGCAAGGAAGCCGTAGCCCGCGTGCGCGTGCGCCCAGGCACTGGCACTCATACTGTGAACGGCAAGCCGCTCAACGTGTACTTCTGCACCGCCACTCAGCAGAACGCCGCTGTTGAAGCGTTGCGTGTTACGAACACGACAGAACAATATGACGTCGACGCAACCATTCATGGTGGTGGCGTCACTGGTCAGTCAGGTGCAATGCGCATGGGTCTCGCTCGTTCACTCGTTGAACTTGATCCCGATGCTCGTGGTGCTCTTAAAAAGGCCGGCTTGCTGACCCGCGATTCACGTCGTAAGGAAAGCAAGAAGTACGGTCTGCGCAAGGCCCGTAAAGCCGGTCAGTACACGAAGCGCTGATCGCAGCTATTCATGTCGGGCGCCAACAATTCGCCCTTTGTTTATCCCACTTTTGGCACTGATGGTGTTCGTGGTGTGGCGATATCTGAAATTACTCCCGAATATGTGCTGGCCCTTGGTCGCGCTGTTGCTCAGGTGTTGGGTTCTTCGCGTCTAGTCATTGCCCGTGATCCGCGAGTGTCAGGTCCAGTTTTGGAATCAGCTTTTTCTGCTGGGGCTGCTGCACAGGGTGTCCGCGTTGAACAACTTGGAGTTTTACCGACTCCAGCAGTAGCGATGATTTCGGCGCGTGAAAATGTTCCAGGTGTGGTGGTGACTGCCTCACACAATAAGTTTTCTGATAACGGTATTAAAGTTTTTGCTGCTGGTGGGCGCAAGCTGTCTGATGCCGATGAAAAGCGCATTGAAGCCGAGTTACATTTTCTCCTCAGTCATGAATCCGATGCGCCTGCAGCAGACGGAGAAGTTGGTGTTGTTATACGCCGATCAGATGCTGTCTCACTGTACGTTGAACACTTAGTTGGATTATTTGGTGAAGGTTCTTTGGCCGGATTGCGCATTGTCATTGACGCCGCAAATGGGGCTATGAGCAATGTCGCCTCGTTGGTGCTACGTCGCTTGGGCGCAGATGTGATCGTTATGAATGATGCACCGAATGGAACAAATATCAACGATGCTTGTGGGGCGACATTCCCGCAGGCTTTGTGTGAGTTCATCAGTGGTACTGGTACCGGTGTCTCTGTTGATCTGGGGTTCGCTTACGACGGTGATGGTGATCGTGTTATTGCCGTGGACGAAAATGGCCACATTGTCGATGGGGACAGGCTGATTGCTCTGTCAGTGGCAGATCGACGCGAGCAGAACACCTTGAATGACGACACGGTGGTTGTGACAGTCATGGCCAACCTGGGTTTTCATCAGGCAATGCGTGCTGCGGGAGTCAAGGTGGTGACCACAGCAGTGGGAGATCGCTATGTCCTTGATGCAATGGAATCTGGAAACTTTGTTTTAGGTGGCGAACAAAGTGGACACATCATTCATCGCGATCTTGCGACCACAGGCGACGGATTATTAGCTTCAATTGTCCTTGCCCAGTTTGTGCGTCGTCGTTTGCAAGATGGTTTGAAGTTTTCCAAGTTGGCGAGTGAAGCCATTCACACTTTTCCGCAGGTACTCAAAAATGTTCATGTTGCTGTACGACCGAATGATATTGCCGCACTGCTATCGGCTGAGATTGCTCGCGAAGAAGCGAATTTAGGTGATCATGGCAGGGTGTTGGTGCGATCCAGCGGAACTGAACCACTGATCCGAGTCATGGTTGAAGCGGACTCATTGGAACAAGCCAATGAGGTTGCAGACCGTTTGGTTGCTGTGGCTCTCGCAAAGTGTGTCGAACCCCAATCCTGATGGGTAGGCGGGCAGGTAGTTCGGTAACCTGATCTATATGTGTGGCATTATCGCTCTTGTCAGTCGGCCATCCTTACGGGTGCCACCAACGCAGGCTGAGATTATTGGCCATTTAGATGCTGCGGTCGGCAGTGGAAGCGATATCGGCAGGGTCACTGAGAACTTGGTGATTGTTAATGAACTTCTTAAAGGTGTACCAGGCGTACTCGCTCTGATTGACAATCATGAACTGACAGCCTCAATCACAAGCCGACTTGATCAGGTTGCAGGTGTCGTCGCTCAGATAGAGGCAACTCTAGAAAAAAGTGAAGTTGACGCCGAGGAACTGGAAGCTTCGACTGCTGCGATGATTGCCTTACGCGATGTGCTGTGGGCTGTCGGGCAAGACCGTTTACGTACGGCTTTGTTAGTTGGTGAACTCGCTGGTCGTCAGGCTGGTGTCGCCGCAGTTGGCGGATATTTGACAATTCAGCAGGCGTTGTCCGCACTGGACCGCTTAGAAGTACGTGGGCGGGATTCTGCAGGAGTGCATGTTTTTGTGTGGGGCCACGGATTGTCGCAAAGTGACCCAACAGTCCAATCGGCGATCTTGTCGCGCGCCAAGGATCCGCTCTTTCAAAATCATTCTCTGCGTCTTGTTGATGGCATCTTGTCCTTCGTCTATAAAGCCGCCGCTGAGATTGGTGAACTTGGTGATAACACGCGCGCGTTACGCAGTGCTATTCAGAGCGATCAATTGTTGCGCTTGGCACTCACTCATCCAAACGCTCGCTTGTCCTTGGTCGGTCACACGCGTTGGGCAAGTGTGGGGATCATCAGTGAGCCCAACGCTCATCCAGTGAACAGCGAACGTGACCTTAACGACGATGCAACCAGCCACCCATATGTCGTAGCGGCGCTGAACGGCGACGTGGATAATCATGGTGACTTACGGATCGCTCACGGTTTGTCTTTTCCTGGACAGATCACAACTGACGCCAAGGTCATTCCAGCGATGATCAATATGCACGCCCGTACCTGTGGGGACACGATTGAGGCTTTTCGGCGCAGTGTTTCATCTTTCGAAGGTTCAGTGGCCATCGCCGCGGCAGCGAGTGACAATCCCAATCGTCTGATGTTTGCTTTACGAGGCAGCGGTCAAGGTCTGTATGTGGGTCTTGCTGAGGATCTCTTCATCGTGGCCAGTGAGCCGTATGGCGTCGTCGAGGAAACTGCGATGTACTTCCGTCTTGATGGCGAGAATGCGAGCAACGCACATCTCACGGACAGTCAAGGTCAGATTGTTGTCCTTGATGGTGATTCTGCAGGGGAAATTTCCGGGGTCACTCGATTGGCCTATGACGGTACTGAATTGGCAATTCAAAATACCGAATTAGTCGCCGCAGAAGTTACAACTAGAGACATCAATCGTGGCGATGCTCCACATTTTTTGCTCAAAGAAATCGGTGAAGCACCAGAGAGTTTCCGCAAGACTTTACGCGGCAAGATTGTCGAGCGTGATGGTATTTTCGCCGCGACACTTGGTTTAACCACCTTACCAAGCAGCATTATTGAGCAACTTTCGACTGGAGTCATTCGCAAAGTCCGCGTCATTGGTCAAGGTACTGCGGCCATCGCCGGCCGTAGTTGTGCGATGGTGCTTGATGAATTATGCGTTGGTGGTCTTGATATTGCGGCAATAACAGCGACTGAATTGAGCGGTTTTCATTTGCATTTAGATATGAGTGACACACTTATTATCGCTGTGAGTCAAAGTGGTACGACAACTGATACCAACCGCACAGTTGATTTGGTGAGATCACGTGGGGCGGCCGTGATCGCGATCGTGAATCGCCGTGGCAGTGACTTGTGCGATAAGTCTGATGGTGTGCTGTTCACCAGTGACGGACGAGATGTTGAAATGAGCGTGGCTTCCACCAAAGCTTTTTATGCGCAGGTTGCGGCGGGAGTTTTACTGGCATGTGCGGTCAGTGTGGCCGCTGGTTTAGGGACAAATTCGCGACGCCATGATCTTCTACGAACTTTACGTGAATTGCCCGACGCGATGCGCACAGTGATTGCCTCGCGATCCGTTATCGCCGACGTAGCGCATCGCTACGCTCCATCCAAACGCTACTGGGCAGTCGTGGGCAATGGTCCGAATGCTATTGCTGCACATGAAGTGCGAATTAAATTGAGTGAACTTTGTTATAAGAGTATTTCCTGCGATATCACGGAGGATAAGAAGCATATTGATCTCTCATGTGAACCTTTAATCCTCGTCTGTGCTTCGGGTCTTGTAGGTAGTAACGCCGATGATGTGGCCAAGGAGATTGCTATCTATCGTGCGCATAAAGCCACACCGATTGTCATCGCAAGTGCATCGGAGTCACGGTTTTCTAGCGCCGTTGCGGTAATTGATGTTCCCGATGTTGATCCGTCTCTGGCTTTTGTTCTGAGCGCAGTCGTTGGTCATTTGTTCGGCTACGAAGCAGCGCGAGCGATTGATGACTTGGCTCGCTCACTGCGTCAGGCTCGCGAAGTCATTGAACATGCGGTGTTACATCATTCAGATGGTGAAAGTGTCGTGCGCGTTATCCGTAGCGGTTTAGTTACCGCTGTTGAACGCTTTAATGAAACTTTACGGGCCGGTACTTACGACGGTCATCTAGAAGCCAGTACTGCCGTACGCCTAGCAGCAATGTTTCGTGTTGTTCTTGATGTTTCTCCAGTGGAGGCGTATCAGAATGAAACAGGCAAGGTGGGTAGCCCCGTGGCTCTGCTTGATGATCTCACCTTGGCGTTGACCCGCGCCATTGAAGAACTGACTCGCCCGATTGACGCGATTAAGCATCAGGCCAAGACAGTCACCGTTGGGATTAGTCGCAGTGATGAAGGCGTCATGGATCGAGCACTTGTGCAAGAGGTCTTGGCAACAGGTGCTGGCCGTGATGTGCTGGCTTATCGCACGCTGAAGGTTTTAGCGGATCTTGACCCCGCCGTCGAATCTGTTATTGGGTACACGCGTTACAGCATTACAGGAGACCCAGCCGGTAACAGTGCCACGATAGCGATTGTGGATCGTGGTGGTCTGTCGCGTGATGTGCCAAGTCGTGTTGAACATAATCCATCGCTCATTGGAACAAAACGGCGAGTTGCCAGTGAACGCGAGGTGCTTGTCGCACGAGGACGTAGTGATAGTCGTACGGTCATATTCATTCCTGAAGTGAAGTCTGGTCAGACCGTAGGCATCACATTGTTGCATGTCAGTTTCCGCGAGCGATTGACCGCAGCAGTGATGCGCGGCGTTTTGCAAGGTTATGACAGTCGTTATGACCGCTTGGTTGACTGGGTGTCAGAGACCGAAGGGGAAATGCGTGATGATCTTCTCGGCGAGATGTCGGTCGCTGATCTGTTGATCTTGCCAATTAGCGAGATGGCCGACCGCTGGCGTCGGGCCTCTTCGTAACTGAATGGACTGAACAGTCGTGATTATTGGCATTGGTATTGATGCAGTGGAGATTGAGCGCTTTCGCCAATCGCTAGAACGCACTGCGAGTTTGAAAGAGCGTTTGTTCACTGCTGATGAACTGTCTTATGTGCAACCCCAAGTTGATCCAAGTGCTTCACTGGCCGCACGATTCGCGGCCCGTGAAGCAGTGATGAAAGCTCTTGGGGTGGGTCTTGGAGCATTTGATTTTCACGATGTCTCTGTCTGTCGAGCGTCATCAGGTCAGCCAGATTTGTTAGTCGTGGGCCGCGCCCAGCAGTTGGCGACAGATCAGGGGATAACGCACTGGCATCTCTCATTGACCCACACTGAATCCATAGCGATGGCCTATGTCATCGCTAGTGGCACACCCACAAATTCCGTGGCAGCGGGCGAGTAATAGTTCGATGCGCCCAGTTCTTACTCCCAAGCAGATGCGTGTCCTAGATAGTGAAACCGTGACCGCTGGTACGCCTATTGATGTGTTGATTGGTCGGGCTGGAGCGGCAGTTGCCCGCACAGCAAAACGGATGATGGGTGGTCTGTATGGCCGTACCGTGGTTGTCGTTGTCGGCAAGGGAAATAATGGTGCTGATGGTCGCATGGCAGCGCGCTTACTGGCTGATCAAGGTGTGCGGGTTCACGTGCTTGATGCGCAGCAGATGCCGCTACGACTTCCTGTGAGTGATCTGATCATTGATGCAGCCTTCGGAACTGGCTTTCGTGGTGAGTGGAACCCACCCGCGACTCACGGCGTTCCAGTACTTGCTGTTGATATCCCCTCGGGTGTTGATGGATTGACCGGCTTAGCGGTCGGCGATACATGGCAAGCGGCGCGTACCGTCACATTCGTGGCCTTGAAACCAGGGCTCTTGCTTGGGGTCGGTCGGGCTTTGAGTGGTGAGGTTGAATTGATTGATATTGGTATCAACCTTGGTATGGGCAATGTAGATATCAATGAGGTTGAACTTGCTGATGTTTCTGCTTGGATTCCTCCTCGCCCCTTTGATTCTCATAAGTGGAAAACAGGTCTATATGCCCTCGCGGGTAGTGCTGGGATGATGGGAGCGGCAAACCTCAGTGTTGCCGCGGCCATGCGTTGCGGAGCGGGCATTGTTCATCTTGCGTCTCCAGGGATCGTGAGTGATCGCAGCACCCCCACAGAGGTTGTACGTCGATCCTTAAGTGCATTTTCTTGGTCTGAAGATGTACTTGAAGATGTGCATCGCTTTAAGGCGATGGTTGTAGGACCAGGGTTAGGTCGCGATGAAGGAACCGTATCGCAGACACGTCGTGTCATCGCCGAAGCACAAGTACCAATGGTCATTGACGGCGACGGATTATTTGCAGTGGCATGGGGCGGGGATGGAGCGCGCAATATTGTTCGCACTCGTTCTGCTGAAACTGTTCTGACACCCCACGATGGTGAATACCAAACTCTGCTTGGGTATCCCCCCTCACCAGATCGGATTGCCAGTGCTCGCCGTCTGGCGATTGATACAAACTGTGTATGCCTCCTCAAGGGCACGACGACTGTCATTGCTGAACCATCTGGAGAGGTGCTGATGGTGACAAATGGGGACCAAAAATTAGCCACTGCGGGTACGGGAGATGTCCTAGCGGGAATCATCGGTGGCTTAATGGCACAGGGCGTTGAGGCCTTCCATGCAGCGGCATGTGGAGCGTGGATTCACGGCCATGCTGCATCTCTATTTTCTTTCGATGAGGGTTTAATCGCCTCAGATTTGCTAGACCTCATTGCGACGGCCTTGTCGGAGATCCGACGCGCGGTGAAGCAGGATGAACGATGAGTGCACGAGCAGCATGGATAGAAGTTGATCTTGATGCAGTGCGTCACAATGTCTCATATCTGAGTTCTTTGATCGGTGATGCCAAGATCATGGTTGTCGTTAAAGCGAATGGTTACGGTCATGGAGCGATCCAAGTAGCGCAGGCCGCCTTGGAAGCTGGAGCTCATGGCTTATGCGTGGCACTAGTGCAAGAAGGCGTTGAATTACGGCGCGCTGGGATTGAAGCACCGATTCTCGTTTTTTCTGAACAGCCACTTGACCAAATCGGAGAAATGATTTCTCACGGTCTGATCGCAACGGCATATTCAGTGGGCTATATCGATGCTTTGGAACACCATGCACGAATCCGTGGGGTGATTGGTCAGGAGGTTCATCTCAAAGTTGACACTGGTATGAATCGAGTGGGTTGTAAACCTGCTGACGCTGTTGAACTTGGGGGACGCATTTTGGCTCGCGCTCCGGAGCTGGTCTTGGGGGGCGTGTATACACACCTGGCGAGTGCTGATGACAATGACACGTCGTTTACCGATTCACAGATTGCAAGATTTGATTCTGTGCTCGGGAATTTACAGCGAGCCGGAATTGAAACTGGATGGGTGCATATCGCCAACTCAGCAGCGACTCTCCGGCGCGATGATGCCCATCGCGATCTAGTTCGCGTCGGCATTGCTATGTATGGCATCGCCCCTGATGCTTCGATGGATGCGATGTGCAGTCATTTGCGACAAGCCTTGTCCTTAAAGTCGCGAGTTTCATTTATAAAAAAAGTTTCAGCAGGTGAAGGAATCTCCTATGGACAGCGTTATCAGGTGCGAGAGGCGACTCGCATAGCGACTATCCCTCTAGGTTATGCCGATGGGGTACCGCGTCGATTGTCTGCTGTAGGCGGCGAAGTCTTGATCGCTGGTCAACGTTTCCCTATTGTTGGTCGCGTAACGATGGACCAACTGATGGTGGACATCGCAAGTTCGTCAATTGCGGTTGGTGATGAGGTGGTATTGCTTGGCTCTCAAGGTCAAGAGACGATCACGCCCAATGATTGGGGACATTTGTTGGACACCATTGGTTATGAGATTGTCTGTGGACTTTCAGCGCGCCTAGCGCGTGTCTATTGCTGAACATCGTGACTCAACTGGGGCGCTAATCTTTGGAGATGGCAAACTTGGGGGCTCTATCTGGTCTGAGAATCATTGATCTAGTGCCAAATCGTGTGGGCGCACAGATCAGTCAATTCTTTGCTGATTTTGGAGCTGATGTTATTCAGGTAGAGCCCGTTGGTGGGCTTGACATTCGCCGACAGGCGGCTTATCCATTCTGGGCGCGCGGTAAGCAGAGCATTGTTCTTGATGTGGCAAACGATAGTGACCGCGAAATATTACTCAAGCTCATTATGCGGGCTGACATCTTGGTCGAGACCTCCAAAAATGCCGAGCTTGAAAAATTGGGTCTGGGGCATGAGTATCTCGCGACACATAATCCGCGTCTGATTCACACATCGGTGACAAGTTTTGGTCGTCGAGGGCCGTATGCCGATGCGCCAGGCTATGAGGGTCTGGTACATGCCAAGTTGGGGGTATTCAAAGCATTTCAACGGATGAGCCAATCCGCCGATGTACCTCCGTTTGTGAATGTCCCCTTCGCCAGTTTTGCCGCCAGCCAGGTTGCATTGCACGGGACATTGGCTGCCCTCATTGAGCGGGAGCGAAGCGGGCTCGGGCAACTGGTCGAAACTAATTTAGCGCAGGGTTTTCTCACATTGGATACTTGGGTCTGGTTTGAATATCTGGTCACTAATCGTTGGCCTGATGCCTTCATAAAGTCGGCGTCATTCGATGAACAAGGTCGACCTGCTAGTCCACTTCTTTTTATGCTGTTGATTGGCCATACAAAGGATGGTTCGTGGTTGCAGTTCGCAGCCGTCGCTCCGCATCTTTATGCCAATCTGATGAAGCACCTCGGTTTGGCATGGATGTTCACTCATGATGAATGGAAAGGTTTACCACTTTTTGGTGATGATGCCGACAAGCGCCAGGAACTATGGATACGTATGCTTTTGGCGGCACGGGAAAAGACTTTGCTCGAATGGGAGGAAATTTTCGCAAGCGACGCGGATATCTTCGCTGAGCAGTTCCGTAGTGGTGCAGTAGCCCTTGATCACCCCCAACTGATTCATGACGATATGGTCGTCGATGTCATTGACGCAGAACGAGGCCCTGTACGCCAGCCAGGGTCAATTGTAAAGGCCAGCGTTACTCCTGCTGATGTCTTGCACAGTGCGCCAATGCTTGATGAACATCGTGAAATTATCTTGTCTCTTCTTGAAACCCCAACGATGAAATCAAGCCTCTCACGTGAACCGGTGAGTGAACTGCCGTTAGCAGGAATTACGGTGCTGGAACTGGCGACACTATTTGCTGCTCCTCATGGAACCACGATGCTGACGGACCTTGGAGCAAAAGTGATCAAGGTAGAACCTCTCGGAGGGGATCGGATTCGCTCAATTTTACCTTTTCCGGAACTAGGCGGACTAAAAGTGATGCAAGGCAAACAGAGCATTGCGATCGATTTGTCAACTCCCGAAGGCATAGCTTGTGTGCGTCGTATTGCAGCCTCGGTGGACGTTGTTGTGCAGGGGTATCGCGCTGGAGCAATGAAAAAAATGAGTCTTGATTACGAGTCCATCAAGCGCGACAACCCCAACGTCATCTATGTCAATGCACCGGGTTACGGCGTTGATGGTCCCTACGGACGGCGCCCTGCATATGCACCGAGTATTGGTGCTGCAAGTGGAATCCCGCTAGCGAATATTGGATCGTCTATCGAAGAGAGACCCAATCTCACGATGGAGCAGATTCAAGATGTAGCGCGCAGACTTTCTGCTGCTAGCGCTATGGCTAATGCCCAGGCTGATGGTTTCGCGGCTCTTGGTGTATCAACAGCAATACTTTTTGGCATAGCAGCTCGCGATCGTGGTGCCGGTGGTCAAGAACTTTTCTCATCAATGCTGAATACTGGAGCACACGCGATGTCGGCACAGGCGGTGACTTTCCTAGGTGCCCCGCTTGAACCATCTCCTGACAATGACTTGAGGGGCCTGAGTGCCACATATCGAATTTATGATGCCAAAGAAGGTTTTGTTTTTTTGGCTACTCCATCAGAATCTGATTGGAGTCTCTTTACGGCGGCTGTTGCTGACAGCGTCAGTCTTTCAAGTGATGTACGCTTTGGCACCTCGGCGTTACGTCACCAAAATACTTCTTCGCTCGTCAAAATTCTTACTGAACTTTTTGTGATGAAAAGTTCTAAGGAGTGGGAGAGTGAGTTGCTACCACTTGGTATTGGTTGCGTTGACGTGAGCACGGTTTCAATTGAAGAAGTTCTCTTTGATGATTCTTTTGGTCGCGCAAGCGGATATGTCACTGATGTCGTGCATCCGATGCTTGATGAGCACCCGCGATTGGCCCCGTATCTCCATTTTTCGAGATCTCGGACTCAGGCATTGCCAGCAGTGTTGGTGGGGCAACAAACCGATGCGATCTTGAGTGAGGTTGAGATGACGGCTGATCAAATTAATGATCTACGCTCTCGTCATATCGTCGGTTGACTAGAGAAATTCAATAAGTGCGCGGACATCCTCGATTGAACGGAGGGTGTCATTGAGATGCGTACAGGTGCTAATACCTACGAACTCTTCTCGAACGACTGGCCGCAATGAGAGTAAGGCCATACCCGAAATTCGTGAGCCACTGTTTTGGGCTTGTATGCACTCCACCCATGGCAGGGAATGTGCTGTGGTATCGCTCGTTTGAACCGTTTGGGTGATCGGATCAATCGTGACTTGAACTGTATATTCGTGTACAACCGTTTCAACGAGATCTTCGTCCATGTGGCTGTCGCGAAAGTAGGCCTCAGCTTTGATATCCGGGCCTTCAAGCCAAACATCAAGGCATCGCCAACGACGCATTCCCCGTGCGGGTAATGGTAAGAGTTGGTGCCATGCCACGGGGTCTTTGTGGCGGATTAACGAGGGAGCGCGTGGACCAGTCACGGTTGGCGGGCGACCAGTGGCATCGATCTCAGTCATCATCGTTCCACCGCGTTGAAATCCAGCACAGAGATCAGGTACTTGCAATACAGGTGACCCCTCTTTGCGTTCGAACTTTACGCCCGAGGCGCCAATGGCGTAACCGCTGACTAATGCCGCTCCTGGAAGGTCATCGAGGAGCAGATTGAGAAGTGTGGCGCGGTCTCTTTCATCAGGAATTAAGGCCACTGTGGCAGCCCGAAAGCCCGTGGAGACAGAGCGACCGATTAACGCCGCCAACTCTTCGCGATGGGGATCGGTGTGAAGTTCGGTTAATGAAAAAAAGTTACTCATATCAACGATTGCGAATACTGATGCCTCTTTGAGAATTTCCCAAGATCCGTCGGCATGAGTCCGCAAGTCGCGTGCTCGGCCAGTCTGGTGAAAGTCTCCCATCATGGCGCCCGGTCGCACTGAGTCGATAGTGGAAGTTCGCCTGACAGAACCTCGCCGCCGCTCAGGGGCTGATTGTCGCGGAGAATGAATCCCATGGTTGGGGTGAACGGGGCGTTTGGATATTGGGACCCAGACTGCGTCCGTTGGTGTCGGTTCTTGCATCTTGATGCCCCCAGTTGAGCAGTCGCTCTGAGTGAAAATGCCATTTTCAATTAGCTCTGCCCGATGTTAGTGTCAGAAGCGTCGGATCTATCAAGGTTCGTCAGTATTTCATTGCATAGGGGGTTTAGAGTGCGGGTTGGGATCGTGTCCGATGTTCATGGAAACTCTCTCGCCCTAGCTCGAGGTCTCGAACTGATGGGTGAAGTGGATCAGCTCCTATGCGCTGGCGACATTGTTGAAGAGTTTCGTTTCAGCAATGAAACAGTCTCCCTACTGCGTGAACGGGAAGCCATTTGTGTTTTAGGCAACCATGATTCTGGATTTTTGGGGCTCCATGGTGAGCGAGCCCGTTCGGCAAGCCATGTTGATCACGATCTGGTGGAATGGCTGGGATCTCACCCATCATCAGTGCGGCTAGATATAGATGGCAAGCAGCTACTGATGACTCATGCCAGCCCCTGTAGCCCGCATACCCAGTACGTCATGGCAGGTTCACCAGAGGTTAAGCGCCTCGCTGCTGTCGATGCCGACTATGTCGTGATCGGCCACACTCACTGTCAGATGGTTGAGCGGGTGGGTCAAGCCTTAGTTATCAATCCTGGTTCGGTCGGTCAGGCCCGTGACTCAGCAAATGGAAAACACCTCTCATTCGCAATTCTTGATACTTCAACGGATGATGTCTACATTGAGAATTTTTTGATGTCCACTCACAATGGGCAAAAACTCAGATCTAGCGAAGGAAATATTCTTCGATGACGATCAAGGACAAGACAGCGATTGTTGGTGTGGGAGCCACGGACTATTACAAGCGCGGTCAATCGTTTCCAGAAACGGAAACATCGATGGCTTGTCAAGCGATTTTGTTGGCCTGTGCTGACGCAGGTTTATCGGTCAAAGACATTGATGGATTTTCTATCTACTCCAATATGTCAGATCCGGCAGCGTTAGCTGCTGAACTTGGTATCCCTGAAATTCGCTGGGCCACCTCAACGACATCAGGAGGGGGTGGTTGTGCTGGAGCTATCGGCGTCGCTTCGGCTGCCATTGAAGGAGGTATGGCGACAACTGTTGTTTCGCTCATGTCACTGCAACAATTGAATCGCCGGCTTGGCGGCTCAGCAGTAAGTGGAGCGCTTGCCTACGCCTTGATGCCTGAGGGAGGTGGAGCCTACGGCGGCGGAGGGGTACCCCCGTCGGGTGCATTTACTGCCAACAATGGGCTGCTATCACCAGGTCATAGTTTTGCTCAGTTGGCGATGCGCCACATGCATCTCTACGGCACCAAGCGTGAACATTTTGCCGAAGTCTGCATTTCCACTCGGGAGAATGCGATCAAACGACCGACTGCGTTGCGCACGGAACCGCTAACGATGGATGACTATTTCAACGCTCGAATGATCAGTGATCCCTTGTGCCTCTTTGATTACACGATGGAAAGCGATGGTGCAGTGGCTGTGATCACGACATCACTTGAAAGGGCGCGCGATCTTCGCCAGCCTCCAGCAGTTGTGATGGCCTCTGCTCACGGTGGGACTGGACGTTGGGGGCCAGCGCTCTTTCGATATTTCCAGGCTCCTGATGATGAGTTCACATCCTCGGGTCATCGTCCAGTTGCTAAACGGGTATTTGAGATGGCCGGCATATCAGCGCAAGATATCGATGTCGCACTTTTGTATGATCATTTCTCGCCGATGGTGATCATGCAACTTGAAGATTATGGATTTTGTCCTATTGGTGAGGGGGGTCCCTTTGTCGCCGACGGAAATATTCGTTATGGCACGGGAAGCATCCCAGTAAATACTCACGGTGGAAATCTTTCTGAGGCGTACATCATCGGCATGACTCATGTTCGTGAGGCTGTTGAGCAGATTCGTGGTACCGCCGTGAATCAGGTACAGGGAGCCGAAATTGCCCTCGTCACTGGCGGACCGGCGGCACTTCCAGTTTCGGCGACCATACTGAGAAGGGATTCATGACGATGGGAGAATTTGGAGAACTTCGGCGCGGTTTCTTCCCAACGATTCTGACCGAGACTCACGCTGATCACACCACCCAGCCTTTTTGGGATGCGGCCAAAGAAGATCGACTGATTGCACCCAAGTGCACGCACTGCGCGACAGTGCGGCTTCCACCTTCGCCATACTGCTTCAATTGTCAGCAACGGGACTTTCAGTGGATCACTTTGCCAGGTACTGGAAGGATTTACAGTTTCACCGTTGTTCGGCATCCTCTGCATCCCGATCTCGCCGATGCCTGTCCATATGTCTCTGGAGTTGTCGAACTTGATGGCACTCAGGGAGCTGGCGCGCGCTTGTTGGTAAACATCATTGACTGTGATCCGGACAAGGTAAAAATAGGGGATCACGTGCACGTTGTCTTTGAGCACGTGAATGCCGAGATGTCGACATTGCGATTCCGACCAATCTGAAAAGCGATGATGCAAAACTCGACTACTGATCGTCTATTTAGTCGTGAGTTCGCCATACTTTGCATCTCGGCGATGGTCTTCTTCGTTGCTATGGGGGCATCAAGTCCATTGCTGCCCAAGTTTGTAGTAGATGAACTTCACAGCACAAAGTTGATTGCCGGATTTGTTGTCGGCTCGGTGGCAGTCTCATCACTTTGTTTACGCAGTTGGTTCGGCCGTCTAGGTGGCCAAAGAGGTTCAAGGTTATTGATTATTAGCGGTTGTTTGCTTGGCTCATTTGGTATGGCAGTGATGATCATGCCTTCAAATATTCCGCTTACCGTCGCCGGAAGACTATTTGTTGGGGCCGGCCAAGCAGCAATGATGACTGGAGCAACCGTACTCGCAATCGATCTGGCTCCCTCTCATCGCCGCGTTGAAGGCGCAAGCTATGTGATGGTCGCATTTCATCTAGGGCTCGGAATCGGACCAGTTATCGGTGAGGCGGTTCTCCGGCTATCTTCATATCGCATCGTGTGGTTGACGCTGACGTTGCTGTTGCTAGCAGCTGCAGCGGTTGCTTTTTGTCTGCCCCATCGTGGCGGGCACCCGGACGCCCCAAGGTCACCATGGGTTCATCCAAGCGGTATTGCACCTGGGTTGGTGGCATCGTTCGGAGTCATCGCATTTGTCTCTTTCAGTTTCATGGTCCCCTTATATGGTCGTGAGATTGGGATGAACGAAGTTGGTCTAGTTTTTACGGTGGCGTCTATCTCAATTGCTTTGGCAAGATTGTTTATGAGTCGGCTTCCTGATCGGGTCGGTCCGATAGTGGCAGGCACGATTGCCATATCACTGACTCTGTGTGGGGCTTTGGTTGCAGCATTCTGGAGCAGTATTGCCGGCGTTTATGTGGCTGGTGGGATTATGGCTGCCGGTATGGCGCTTCAAGTGCCAGCCTTGATTCCAGCAGTCATAGAAGCGGTCAAAGAACATGATCGATCTTCTGCAATGGCGACTTTTACAATGTTTATTGATTTTTCAGTGGCGATTACGGCACCGATCTTCGGATTTCTGGTGACATCAATCGGCTATCGTTCATCTTTTTTGATTTCGGCGAGTACATCTGGCGTGGCGCTCGTTTTATTGCACGTTGTCTTATCTCCACGATGGACTGTAGCTATACATCACCGCACGGTCTAAGTTTTTACCTTCAAATTTTATTTGAGGAGTCGCAGTTGATCTCGTAATTCAACTTTACGGACTTTGCCACTCAGGCTCCGAGGCAATGCATCAACGATTTGGAGGTACTCGGGGGTTTTCTGGCGTGCTACCCCGAGACGTTCAAAGTGGGCGATAATTTCCGCTAAATCAATTGTCAGGCCTGGCATCGTTTGCACAAAGACTGCAATACGTTCTCCGAAGCGTTCATCTGGTTTGGCTATTGCTGCGGCATCGGCGACATAAGGGTGTTGGATCAGAAGATCCTCTATTTCCTTTGATGCGATATTTTCACCACCGCGAATGATGATGTCTTTTTTGCGGTCGGTGATTGTAAGGAAACCATCAACATCAAGACGACCAATATCACCAGTTCGGAACCATCCGCCAGGAAGGAAGGAGGTCTCGTTGAGAGTGTTGTCTCGGTAACCTAAAAATAGTTCAGGACCACGACTGACGATTTCCCCGTCGTTGCCGATGCCGACATCATGGTCATTTTCGTCAAGTAAGCGAATTTCATTACCGGGAGTCAGCAAGCCGTCGGTACCGGCACGCTTGATGAGCGGATCACTCGGGCAACCCGTCGTAATGACGGGATGTTCGGTGGATCCATAAGCGCGATAGACGGGGATTCCTAGGGCATCGGCGCGTTCAACGAGCGATCTCGGAACACTTGCCGCTCCTACCATGTAGTGGGTAATGCTGGAAATATCTATTGAGTTTTTTGATGCTTCGTCCATAAGCGACATCAGAAAGTATGGAGCACCTGAAGTTGAAGTAACCCGATATTGAGCGATGAGCCTGGCCGCCAGTGCTGGATCCCACTGGTCCATGACAATTGAGGTTGTGCCGAGTAAAAACATACGCAACAAACCTAAGACACCGGCAATGTGACCCGCAGGAAAAGCAGCAAGATATACGCCTGTTCCTTCGCCTAATGCCGCGGCAGTTGACTTAACTTCGGAAACGAGTGTGTTTGTTGAGTGTTGGACCCCTTTTGGTTCGGCCGTTGTGCCAGAGGTATAGATCAGAATGCATACATCGTCGGGATGGGTTTTTGGGAGGGACACTGCCTGAGGGAAGTCAGCAAGATGGGACCACTGCATCGCTCCTCGGGGTCCGCTTTTACCGATGCACACCACATGGTCGAGATCAGGTATCGCGGTGATGTTCTTGAACCGCTCAACATAGTCAATATTGCGCCAACGGTCGGGCATAACAAGAACTCGCGCCCGCGACTCCCTCAGTATGAAGCCAACTTCGCGTGCTCCATAAATATGAATAATCGGGACGACAGTGGCTCCCAGCATGAGCGCCGCCTGATATGTCAGGGCCCCTTCCACCCAATTCGGCACCCAAATGGCAATGACATCGCCAGCTTTGATGCCGAGGGACGTGAGACCCGCTGCGAGTTGAAGGCTCTGCTCAAACATTTCGGCCAAGGAAATGGAGACTGGTGTAGGCCCACCAACGAAATGCATATAGGTGTCGGGAAACTCTCGAGCCCCCCTCTCTAATAATTCAGTAATGGACTCGCGACCAAAGAAACCTTGGTCATACCAGCGCTGTTGAAGTAACAGGCGGTCCTCAGAAAGTGTCATCCGACCGATCTCATTGACGGGAACGCCGTTGTCCAGCGAGCTCCACGTGACGGGCAAACATAGTTGCTGCTTCACGCTCGAGTTCGGCTGGGACACTTTGGAAAAGTGGCAATCCATCTGCACGTGAGGGGAGGGCTACCGTGGCAGTTCCGTATGCCGTTTCAGTCTCGCGCTGGTTGATCATATGTAGTTCAAGGTCAACAACCTTTTGCCCGTTCTCTTCGCGTTTAGCGACAACTTTGCCGGTGAGAAACTGCACATCGCCCATGTAGTTGAACTTTCGAATTGAATCTTCCAATTTGATGATGCATGCATCATCTCCCGCCCAATCGGAAACATGGTGATAGAACCAGCATTGTCGTTGTACGCCGTAGTCATATGCCATTGGATTGCCGATCGCCTTGGCCCATTCACTGTCCCAATGCAAGCGTTGTGCAACATCAAAGACCCCTTGAGCATTTTTGACATAAAAAGGTGCGATACGTTTCCTGTTCTTGTATCCAACTCGGGATGAGCGCAGGCCGTAGGGAACGAATCCGTATCCACCGGCATGAAAAGCAATCATCTCGGTGATAGTTGTGGGACCTTTCACCATTGGGTTGAGTTCATCGTCAACTTTGACATCTTCCCAGTAACGCTTAGCGGCGCCGAGTGGTTTTTCCTGAGCATAGATGGCATCGATTTTTTCATAATCAGCATCTGTGTAATGGGCCGCGGTAATTTCGGCATATTTGCCTTTGGCTCGTGATTGCTTTCGTTCTGTTAACACACGCAGAATTCGATATACACCTAAGACTTCCCCGAATTGATTGATGGCCACATCGCGACTGACCTGAATCACCGAGCGACCGGCGAACTCTGACTGTTTGACGTTCAGCGTCTCCTCACCGCGATATGAAAAGATGCGATCATCTGGCCGCAATGGTCGGTACCAATCCCATGTGCCCCCGGAGACAAATACATGTACACCCCGGAACAGGCTCTTGGTTTGTTTTTGAATCTCTTCGGGGATGGGGTCCCCGTACATTGGGCTCTTGATATGACCTATCTGTGTTCCGTGACCTATCTGTGTTCCCCAGCGAGTGTTGATTCCGTAGTCCTCTTCGGTATAGAGAGGATTGTCATCACCAACACCAAGGGCCCAATTGCGCAAAGCATCCGGGGTGGCGACTGAGTTCAATTCACGCTGTTTGCTAGCGCTGTTGTGACCAAGGAGCAATTTGGCGCGCTCAATATCGTGGTCCGTGAGTTCATGTTCAAGAGCTTTCTGAAACTCTTTCTCAAGTTCAGCATCTACCTTGAACGCGTCATGGGTTTTATCGCTCATGTCATCTCCTTGTTTTTAGTCGCAATGAGGTACTCGTCGCGAATTTTGCGCTTATATAACTTGCCGGCTTCGGTGCGTGGGAGTTCAGTACGGTAATCCCAACGTCGGGGGCATTTGTAACTAGCTAGATGTTCCTTACAAAACTGGAGAAGTTCAGCGTTGAGTTCCTCACTGGCTGTGAAACCAGATTTAAGTTGCACGATTGCAACGATTGATTCTCCCCATTCAGGATCAGGGATTCCAATAACGCCAACATCGCTGATTTTTGGATGAGTGAGAAGAACCGCCTCTATCTCGGCAGGGTACACATTGGTACCACCAGTGATAATCATGTCTTTGGCGCGATCGGAAATGAAAAGATAACCATCTGTGTCTAGGTAGCCGATGTCGCCAAGGCTGAAGCGCCGACCCTTATAGGCCGAGTCCGTTTGGTCGGGATCATTGTGATATGAGAATCCGACTCCATTTTCTAAATAGATGTGGCCGACTTCACCAGCCTGGAGTTCGCGTCCGTCGTCATCAAGGATTGACAGTTGCATTCCGCGGATCGCCCGCCCGACGGTTCCCGGTTTTTCGAGCCATCGATAAGGCTTGGCGATAGTGGCTGCTCCTTCCATGCCGCCGTATGTTTCCCAGATAACTGGTCCCCACCAAGCCATCATCTGTTCTTTAATCGGGCGCGGACATGGAGCGGCAGAATGCACGATGGCGTGCAAGCTTGTGAGGTCATAACGCTCTCGGATCTCTTTGGGGAGTTGGAGGAGACGATGGAATTGGGTGGGGACCATGTAACCGGTTCGAACACGGTATTTTTCAATCAGTCGCAGCGTTTGTTCGGGCTCAAATTTATCCATGATGATGAGCGAATGGCCAGCATGTAAACCACCCATATAGAAACTGTGTGATCCACCATGAAACATTCCTGTGGAGACCAACATCGGTCCTTCAAATGGGGTGAAATCGAATGCCCGACTAAAGAGAGCGCCATCATTAGCAATGGTGTCGACATCACCTGAAGGGATTGGTCGGCGAATACCCTTAGGTTTCCCTGTTGTGCCCGAGGTGTAGACAAAGAGTCCTCCAGGTTGACGCTTCTCGGGGGCAGTTGTGACATGGGTTGAGCGCGCTTCTGCGAGCGATCTAAAGCCAGCTGATAAACCCTTGACAAAGACGGTGAGTTTGAGTGCCGCGGTGTCAATCTTGTCCAGTAAATGGGTGAAACGTTCGTCGATCACCAGCACCTTGGTTTGTGAATGCTGCAAGATCATTGCTAATTCGATCTCGGTGAGATGGACATTGAGAGGGATGAAGTGGTTGCCGCCTTCGTGGCAGGCGAGCGAGCATTCAATGATCGTGTTGCCGTTGTCCAATAGAACGCCGATGGCTGTTCCGGCATCCCCTCCAACTGAGCGAAAGAGATGTACTAATTGATGAACATTGCCCGCTAGCTGACCGTAGGTTAGGGGTCCATCAGGACTGGCGATGATTGCTGTTAGGTCTGGGTGGTCTGCGGCGATCCACCAAAAACCGAGCCTTTGATCCCATGGGCTATTCACAAATAAAATACTAACCTATTTATATGGATTGGGCAAATGAGCTTGCGCGTGGCGTGAAAAGGCACCTATTTTAGGGGAGTGATCTCACTTGATGACTTGCGCGCTGAAGTGCAAGACTTTTTTACTTCTCGCTTTGCTTTGCGTGATTGTGAACTTGATGATGAGCGAGATGACATAATTTCTCGGACCCCTGAGGGCCATGGCGTTCTCGTCGATCAGGCTCGTGAGTTGCAGCGGGCTTTGGCCTCTGCAGGTTTGTCCGGTGTGCATGTACCGATTGAATATGGCGGTCGAGGTTTGACTCATGCACATGCCAAAATCATCGAAGAGGAACTTCGGCACTTTGACGCTCCATCAATTCGACCACTTGGAATTGGGATGCACCTTGCCGTGTCAACTTTGTTGTCGGCAGGATCTGAGGAGCAAAAAATCCGTTTTATACCCGCTCTGATTCGTGCCGATGAACTCTGGTGCCAACTCTTCTCCGAGCCCGACGCTGGTTCCGATTTGGCATCCTTGCGTTGTCGAGCAGTTCGTGATGGTGATGAATTCGTGATTGATGGACAAAAGGTCTGGTCTTCGTACGCTTCTGATGCCAACTTTGGAATGCTTCTGGCGCGTACTGACCCTGATGCGCTGAAACCGCAGATGGGAATCACAGTGTTTATCCTTCCAATCCACGCGAGTGGAGTGACGGTTCGTCCGCTCGTTGATATTGCTGGTGGACATCATTTCAATGAGGTGTTTCTTGAGGGCGTCCGTCTGCCCGCCAGTGCCGTGATTGGGGAAGTTAATAAAGGATGGGGCATCTCGCAAGGAACCCTTGGTGGTGAGAGATCCGGTTATATGGGTGGCTCGGGAGCGAATCGCCGTCAACGACAGGTCATCAAAGCGGCAGTCGATAGAAATCTTCTGAATGATCCCAATGTTCGTCAATTGATAGCGCGAGTTGTGACCAGTGAGAGAATTCTTGAGTGGGTACGCGATTCTTTTGTCGCTGGTCAACTGATGGATGGGCATCCAGCAGCTGGCTCAATGATGAAGTTATCGGCAGGAACACTTGAGCAATTTTCATCAGAGGTCATCACTGACATTATGGGAGCATCTGGAATTGCATGGGATCGGGCCGAGCGAGACGGCGACATCGTGAGTCACGCGCTGAATGCGTCTCGCCAGTCGCGCATCGCTGGTGGCTCACATGAAATACAACGCAACCTTCTTGGGGAGCGCTTACTTGGTCTGCCACGTGATCTGAAATAGAAGCGCTTGATATGTTTCGCCACGGCGAAGAATCTAGTAATCCGAAAAGAAGATTGTTATGCGTTCTTTTGGTGAACGAGCGCTGATCGTATAATTCATTTGAGCTACCCAATGGGCCGTGGCTTTTTCAGCCTGACCAGTTCTAATCAGCTCCACCAACTTGCGGTAAGACTTGATCGCCCCATTCATCATTGCTTGATCAAGTGACGGTACGGTTCGCGCGTAGAACGATTGCACTAGGACATGAAGAAGATGCGACAACGTCGCCAGTGTTTTGTTGCCTGAACGCTCGATCAGAGTTTCGTGAACTCCTACTACTGCTTGAACAAAGGCAGCCGCATCATTGTCATCAGATGCCACCTGTGCGAGGTCAATAGCTTTTTCCAAGGCTTTAATGTCGGCTTTGGAGTGCTTGCGCGCAAGTTGCCCGGCGATATGTGGCTCAATCACTCGCCGAGCCGCGTCCAAGTCTGCAACAGTCGTACCTTGCAACTGAAGTGAGACCGCTAAAGCAGTAGCAATAGGATCAAGATTTGGATGGGTGACGACTGGGCCACCACCTCGTCCACGGCGAATAGCAATAAGCCCCTGGGACTCCAAAACACGAAGGGCTTCGCGCAAGGTGGTCCGGGCTACCCCCATCTCAAGCGTGAGTTCGTCCTCCGCCGGCAGGAGGTCGCCAGCCTTGAGGGTCCCGTTGACGATCTTTTCCCGAATACGGTCAGCGATCACTTCATGGGTTTTTTGAGCCCTTTTGGTGTTCGCCATGGTTTTGAGTATACGGTTTGGTTGTGGATCGTATCTTGTCGCTGAACACAGACACCGTCCACATTGAAGTTCGCCAAAGAGTCGGGCTCATCCGCTTCAACCGTCCGGAACGCCGTAATGCGTTACACGACGAAATGTATGGCCCGATTATTGAGGCGATCCATGCATTTTCTGACGACCCTGAGGTTGGATGCATCGTCGTCACCGGCGAGGGAGTTGGGTTTTGTGCTGGGGGCGATGTGCGCGAAGGTAGTGGGCGGCGTAGCGATGGATCGCGCCCAAGCCTTGACGAGCGGGCTGAAAATCTCGCCCGCAATGCTGAACTCGTAGTAGCGCTTCACGAAGCGCCGATTGTAACTATTGCCGCGGTAAATGGGGCAGCTGTCGGAGCGGGGATGGCCATAGCTCTTGCATGTGATGTGCGCATTGCCTCAACTTCAGCAGTCTTTATCGGTGGCTGGGCGCGTCTTGGTTTTTCCGGCGACTTTGGAGGAGCTTGGCTTTTGCGTCATCGCGTCGGTCCATCAAAGGCACTAGAGATTTTGGCCACTAACCGAACTGTAACTGCTGTTGAGGCTTTAGAAATCGGAATGGTTGATCATCTTGTGGAGGAGAAGCTTTTCGCTGATGCGTGCTGGGATATGGCGCGATCCTTTGCCGATGGGCCGCGTTTAGCAATCAGTTTCATGAAACAAAATATTCTTGATGCTGATCGGTTAAATCTTTCACAAGCAATTTTGCAAGAGTCGCGGCGAATGGTTGACTCAAGTCAGACGCAAGACCATCGCGAGGGAGTGCGTGCTTGGGTTGAAAAGCGCGAACCTCGGTTCGGTCTACCCGAGTAGAAATTTTCCCATTTGATTAGATAACTGGTAGGTGCCGCGTAGCAAGAACTCCCATCGCTGTAGCGGCGACTTGATTGCGTCGCATGGCTTGATGAGCAGCGTGGGGGAGTATCTCAAGTGGGGTAACGATGCCGAGGCGCACAAGTTCTAGCAGGATGCGATTCGCCTCATCTAGAGACTTCGGTTGTTGCTTGATCAGTTGCGAAATTTCTTCAAGTTCGGCATCGTCATGTGAATCTCCTGCTCGGTCGCATTCCTTGAGATATTTGATAACGCGAGCGAGACCTTTTAGTCGCCGAGATCCGTATGGGTCGGAAATGTGTGGTCCCACCACGTTGAGCATTTGACTCAGAGTGGCATCGTAGAGAGCGGTTCGAGTGGTATCGGCGAGAATTGGGAGTTGAACTTCAGGAAACTCAACACCCATAGCCACAGCTAGCGCTTCGATTGTGAGTCGACGATGAAGGGCTCCGTAGATAATAAGGTTTCCAGGTTCGGTGTTATCGGATAGTTCACTGACTTTACGTTCTGCTCCAAGCACGGCGATGCGGAGTTCAGCGAAGAGAGCGTGATAGCGAATGCGGGTAGGGTCGGGCGTGGAACCCGATGCCTGGTTGTAGACCCTGAGGAATCGAGCAAAATCAGGCACTGGTTCTTGAGCATTGCGGGTGCCGACCCAGGCAATGTCCTCCATCGGATCACCGAGATGAGCGAGCTCAAAGTCCAGAAAGGCAGTTACTTTTTGTCCATCATGAAGAAAGTTTCCTGGACCTGTATCACCCTGAACGAGGGATGGTCGCACGTTCTCAGTTGACGGGAGATTGCTACGTAGCCAAATAAAACATGCCGTGAGGACTGGGTCGGGACTCCCCGTTGCATCGAGTCGTAGTTCCCATTCGTCAAGTTCACGGATGACCAATTCGCTGACGGTACCGACTGGCTTCAACATTGGTATGTCCATCAACTTTGGATCCGCTGCATGGAGATGGGCTAACCACGGAGCGAAATCATCAATGATTGAGGTTTGCGACTCAGAATCTAGACGCGCAAATGCTGCTGTTCCAGGAACATATTCAAGGAGAACCGCCTCCAATTCTTCATGGACGGCAATGACTGCCGGTGACGGAATCCCCAGCGCATGAACAGCCCGATAAATCTCCGCCTCACGTCGTAGTGTGTATTTCTCTGTCACCTCGGGTTGGCTTGAGTCGCACCGTAAAAACCACTGTTGGCCGGCAGAACTACTTGCTATCCAAGCCTCGTGTCGCCCTCCGCCGAGAGTACGAGTGAGGGTGATGTGAGAGGATTTCGTGACCTGGCTGACCCAAAGAATTAGTGCTGAGGTGCGAGAATCTTGATCTGCTGCCATGGTATGAAACTAATCTATAGTTGCCTCCCCAACAAACAGAGAGCGAGTGCGTGATGTCTGTATCAGTTGAAAATTTCAGCACAATTGAGTTTGATGTACTTGATCATGTTGCCACCATCACCCTCAATCGACCTGCGCAGTTAAATAGTTTCACCGAGGTGATGGCCCACGAAATGGCTGAAGCCTGGCGGGTTGTTCGAGAGACCGACGCAATACATGTGGCCGTTCTCCAGGCCAACGGTGAGAAGGCATTCTGCACTGGTATCGATATCAAAGGTGGGGCTTGGTGGGCGAACCTCAATGTTTGGAATCAGGAGGATCCAGGCGTCTTTCTTGCGCCGAAGTCAAACAAGGTTTGGAAGCCAGTCGTCTGTGCGGTGAATGGAATGTGTGCGGGCGGGGGTCAGTATTTTGTCAATGAGAGTGACATCGTCATTTGTTCGCAGGACGCCGTTTTCTTTGATCCCCATGCCAACGGCGGTATTGTCTCCGCTCTTGAACCGATCGGGATGTTGCAACGTGGAGTTCCATTAGGAGATGTGTTGCGCTGGGCCTTAATGGGAACAGAAGAGCGAATCACAGCAGCGACTGCTTTGCGCCTCGGGTTAGTGACCGAGGTTGTCGCAACGGTTGACTTGCGAAGTCGGGCAGCGGACATTGCTGCTCAAATCGCCGAGAGAAATCCGATTGCGATTCAAGGAACCATCCGAGCGATTTGGGAGGCCACCGAATTGTCGCCTGCTATTGCTAAACAAAATGGTATGGCTTACACCCACATTGGTAACGCCCCGGCCGTAGAGCGTCAAGGCGCAACGCGTATTAACCGTCAGCCAACCTTACGCTGAGATTTTTGGTTTTTAACCTTGTGTGGGGATGCGAGAGTTGTCCCAAGAAAGAATACGCGGATCTGCAGAGAAGGCCACCCATTTCGATCCCGATGAATATGTCTCTGCCGTTTTTGTGGGCATGGTTTTTATCGGTGTCCGTAATGCAGAGTATTTTTCGTCCATCTGTGCTCTGATCCGTGAGCGTAATTCTGCATCAATCTCCACGGTGGCAACTTTTCCGGTGAGGTGGACGGCCGTGAGCTCCGCCCACTTTTCTCCAGTCTCAACCAGAAATGAAGCACGCGCATCATGATTGATTCGGAGCAGTTTTTTCCCACGAGTATTGAGGTAGATCGTTTTGTCAATACAGGCAAACCACAATGGCAGAGATATTGGAACACCGTCACGTCGGAGAGTCGTCATGATCCCTATCGAAGCTTTTGTCACGAAATCCCATGCTTCCTCCTCACTGAGTCGGATGGAACGCGGACTTGGTGTTTGCGATATAGACATCTTTAAGATCGCCTCAGTTCTTTGAATGGTGTCTCGTTGTCGTCGAATGGATCACGGGGCAGTCCCAGGGAACGCTCGCCAATGATGTTGCGTTGAATTTCATTGGTGCCGCCGCCGAGTGATGGGGCGAAACTTGACAAACCGGCGCGCTGGATACGGCCATTTTCACGGGCATCTGCACCGATCAACATTCCTTCAGCTCCAAGTAGTGACAGTGAGATATCCCGCGAGATGTGGGCAAGAAGTGCAGTACTGAGTTTGACGATTGAACCTTCAGGTCCAGGTTTGCCCCCCTTTGCGTTATCACGCGAACGTTGTCCCGTCAGACGGTGAACCTCGCTTCGAATGTAATAAGAGACAACTTTGTCTCGAGCAACGCGATCTTCAGATAAGCCGAGGTCCTTGAACAGTCGGATCATTGATTTTGCGCCGACCATAATGTCGAAGCGTTTATTTGGATCACGACTGGCTTTTTTGGCGGAATCAATGAGTTCACCAACTCGTCGGTCAAGATTGGTGCTTTGACCTCCGGCTTTTATCTCTGTCAGACCACGGGCGTATTGTTGACCGATTGAGCTACGTTCGTGTGTCAGGGTGGTACGCGCAATATTCCAACCATCGTTGACAGCCCCTATGACGTTGGCGATGGGCACTCGTGCCTCATTGAGAAAAACTTCACAGAACTCAGCACCGCCATTCATTTGGACCAATGGTCGAGCTTCAATCCCTGGCTGTTTCATATCGATGAGCATCCACGAGATCCCCTGATGCTTTGGTCTATCGACATCGGTACGCGCCAAGAGCATGCCCCATTCCGCTGATTCGGCGCTGGAGTTCCATACTTTTTGCCCTGTCACGATGAATTCATCACCATCTCGAATCGCCCTAGTTCCAAGACTGGCAAGGTCGCTCCCAGCCCCTGGTTCAGAGAATAACTGGCACCATAATTCCGTGCCGTTGGCGACCCCAGGAATAAAGCGTTCTCTTTGTTCATCATTGCCATGGCTAAAAATCGTTGCGGCTCCCATATTTGGAGCGATGCCTGTTGGCGCGCCAATTGTGCCCGCCTCGCCGAGCAGGCGATGGATTTCGCGCGTCTGACTAACGGTGGACCCCAGCCCTCCGAAGTTCTTCGGCCAAGCGGGGAATGCGTAACCAGAATCGGCGAGACGCTGCCACCATTCACGCAGGGTGAGATCTAAGTTCCAATTGTTCGTGATCCAACTTTGCACTTCATCGTTGAAACCCATGTCACTTTCCTTCCTGTCCAGATGTGACCATTATAATTAAATAGGTTACTATTTAATTGGTCTTAAATAACCAACAAACTTGTGCAATAGGTCAGGGTTCTATTTCGGGTCTTATCGGCTTGAGGGTTTGTGGCACTGAACGTTGGGTTGGCGGTACATGATGGCGGTTTGGATTTTCGATGTTGACGGGACACTCATTGGTTCAATTCGCAGTGAGATAACGCGTCCTGGGGCATTGGAACTGTTAGAGGCCCTCAGGGATCGCGCGGAGACTTGCCTTTGTTGGAGCGCCGGGGGAGATACGTATGCCCGAGAGATGATGCAACAACATGGTTTAGCGGAGTTTTTTGAGGGTTTTTATTCGAAACTGAACCGTAATTCGCAAAATCATTACTCGTTGGACCATATTCCCGATCGTCACAGGCCTGACATTTTCGTTGATGATTCGCCCGTTGATCTTCTCCCTGATCGCGAAATCGTCTCCGTATCGCAGTTCATGGGCAACAATGTCGCTGACCGTTCCCTTTTTGACATCCGTGATTCTCTTGATCTCCCTCGACGACTTGTGAGACAGAGGTTGGAGACTTTGTTTCATCGATACCCCGAAGAGCAGTCGATTCAGTTTGAAGATAGTTGGGTGAAATGGGGCGAGATTGGAAATTTTGCAGAGTCACTCTCTGAAGTTTTGATAAGTCACGGAATTCCAGAAGGAGTAGGGCTTTCAATGTTGATGCGTCAGCGACCTGCGATGCTGGTATCTCAACTAGCCGTGCTCGCACTTGGACGGACAGCGATTTTGGTTTCTCCCTTGCAGTCTGATTCTGAACTGATTTCAGAGGTATCAGACTCTGACACCGCCGTACTCCTGGTTCACCACAAAGATTGGGGGCGCCCCGGGCTTAAGGATGTTGCGCTTAAAGCATGCTGTGTCGTGATCATTGTTGATGACATTTTCCAGATGAGTGTGATCCGGGGAAGCGCGAATATCCCTCATGTCAAGCAGGTTGATACCGCAGTGACCGTTTTGACGAGCGGAACAACTGGTCGGCCAAAACGACTACCAGTTAACTGGAAGTCATTTGTTGAAGTTGGTGGAGGTGCATCCGAGAATATTTTGCGGCCAGTCGTGTCAGGACGCGGAGCGTTGATTCTCTCCTTGCCCCTAGTAACTCTTGGAGGACTTCTGAGTATCTCACGTCTTATTTTTGGGGGGCGCCCGCTATCAATGATGGAACGTTTCGATGTCCATGTTTGGGCAAGTCTTGTACAGCAGCATCGCCCGAAGGTGATTGGTGCTCCACCTGCCGTTCTTCAGATGATCCTTGATGCTGGTTTCGAAGCAGATTATTTTTCTGGAGTTACTGCCTTTGTCACTTCGTCTGCTCCACTAAGGCCCGAGATAGCTCAGGCCTTTGAAGAAAAATATCACATTCCGGTGCTACTCAGTTATGGAGCAACGGAGTTTTTGAACAGTGTGACTGGATGGTCAAATGATCTCTGGAGAGAATTTGGTGCAAGAAAGTTGGGCAGTGTCGGTCGTGCTTCAGCGGATGTAAAACTGCGTATTATCGATGTGAGGGATGGGTCAGAAGTAGCGATTGGTAACGAAGGAATACTGGAAGTTGATCCCCCTCAGCGAGCTGGCGGCCTAGCGCCGGGATGGCTGCGAACGAACGATCTTGCACGAATTGACGCCGACGGCTTCCTGTGGATTTTGGGCCGCACTGATGACGTGATTATTCGCGGTGGCTTTAAAGTAGATCTACGTCAGGTTGAAGATGTTTTACGGCAACACGGCAAGGTAATTGATTGTTGTGTTCTTGGTGTTGATGATTCACGCCTCGGAGAAGTGCCTCGGGCCGTTGTCGTTGGTCTGGGCGTCGGGATTGAAGAGCTCAATGTATGGATGAAGGAGCGGGTTGCTGTGTATGCAGTTCCAGAACGCATCGTGCTCGTTGACTCGATACCAGTCACTGCGAACTTTAAAGTTGATCGTGTAGCAGTTCGAGTTATCCTTCAGCGATAATTACGCATTTCGCGCAACATTCGAGCGAAGTGATCGGCGCGCCAGCCATCTTGGTCCTCGCCCCATCCAACACGCCCCTCAAAGTCCCATTTCATTGAGGCATTCGATCCGGCCCCGCCTTCACACATATGACTAAGAGCAGTTCCCTCGGCTTGCATAGTGCGCCCACTTCGGTCAACAAGCTCAACTTCCATGTGCGAACTCCATCCAGTATTTGGATCTCGATAATTGCGCATACGACTCAGCGATTTATCGAGACGTTCAAAGCGTCCATCCTTCAACAACCAACCCATATTTAATGGGGACCAGCCGTTCTCATCGCCATCTTGCACTCGAACAAATGAAAGAAATCCGCATTGATCGCGGTCATGTCCAAAGATGTATTGAATTCGCCCGCGACCTCGTTCACGTTCCACCTGTCTCCAGGAAGGGCCACCTGGGTGTAAAACCCGGTTTCGTTGTGCAACTTCTGCATTTGGTGTTATCGCGTGTGAGTGATGTCGGCTGCGCGGACCCCATGTGCGGTCCCGTATGGAGTAGCAGTCAATAGAAATACGTTCTCCATTAAGGACAAGTTCTCCGATGAGATGGCCTAGTTGGTCTAGATGAGGGTTGTGAAGTGCAGGAGCTTCACCGGGGGTGAAGCGATGAGGCGGATGTACGCTGCGATGTTCAAACTCAATTGAGAATCGATTCTCTAGATCGCCATATGCAATGTGATAGTCCATCAGCGGTTTGAGCATCTTGACGCTGAATCCACCGTTTGGGAAACAAATATCACGAAGATCAACATCTTTATTAATAGGTACATCAGAGACAATCTTGAAATAGGGTAAGCGCCCAGGATCAGCTCCAGATGGGTCCCAGAGGAATACTCGCCATGTCACCGTGCCATTATTGGTGTGGCGACCAGCATGTAGCCATCCACCGATACGGCGTTCAGGCACGTTGAAGGACCACCACGTCGTCTCAAACCAAAGTGGATCATCTACCGTGGGTTGATGATATAAATCATCTTCTGGGGTAAAAGGTGTGTCTTCAAAAATTTGATTCATTGTTGTTCTTCGCTTTCAGTTGAGTTGGTAAGTCCTTAGTGCAGTGTTACAGAAAAGATCGTCGCGTTCAGATTGGCTGTAATCGGAACTGATGAGATCAAATGTTGCCCAAACAGTGACATAGTCAAGCGAAAAACGATCGACCGGAAAATTGCTCTCAAACATGCAACGAGATGGTTCGAATGTCTCGATACACCAGCGAATTGGTTCGCCCCAGGCGACTGCGACTTCTTGAGAAGTCGGTTGCGAGTCTTGCTTATGCCATTGTTGGCCGTAAAGAGGCATCCCAATCCCGCCGATTTTGAGAACAACATTGGGGCACTTGGCAACTTGGCTCATCAGCGACCGCCATTGAGTCAAGACAACTTGTCGATCTAGATATGGCCCAAGAACAATTGGACCTCCGAGATGATTGAGAATAATTTTTGTCTCCGGGAAAGTTTGTGCCAAATCTACGATGTCGAGAAGTTGTGGGAAGTAAACCCAAGCATCGAAAGTAAGCCCGCGTTGTGCCAACAAACTGAATCCATCGCGAAACCGCGGATCAAGTAAAAGTTGTGGCCCAGCATGGGGTGGCAAGTCCTTGATGAGATGACTTGGATCCCATGTGGCACGCTGGCGTATGCCGCGTAATCGGTCTCCTGCTGCATCACGATGGGCATCAAGTGATTCCTCGGTCAGTGATCCCAAGCGAAGATCTGTCTGCGCCACAATCCCAGTAATGATATCCGTGGCACAATTGGCCACCCATTCGGTTTCGCCAACGGAACGCAGATGCTCTGGACCCGTTGGTCGATACCATGCATCACACTCAACAAAGATGGTGCTCTTCACTTGAGGCACTGTCGTGAGATCCTCAAGAAGTGAACTCAACACATAGCGCGAAGAGACGATGTCCCACAGGTGATGATGTGGATCACAAATTCGGTCTGGAAGAGTCATGCCGGTGTCTCTCGATTAATCAACTTCACGAGTTCAAGAACTCTTGCCAATGAGTCAAGTTTTTCAGTGGGCGTTCGCCCTATTGGATCAAGACGCAAATTGGTCACACCTGCATCGCGGTAGGCACGTATCCGACTCGTGACTTCTGCATCATTGCCCATCAGGCTGGTGCCGATTGCTAGTTCATCGGGCACTGCCTTCATCGCTTCATCCCGCTTTCCTGCGATCCAAAGTTCTTGTACACGGTGCGCTGGCTCGGCAAATCCGATCTGTGAAAATGCATTATTGTAAAAATTTGTTTCTGCTGATCCCATAGCCCCGAGTTGAAAGGCGAGAGCTTTCTTGCGTGCCAATAGCGGGCGCTCTATATCGTCGGTGAAGGCAATTGGTCCTCCAGCAGTGATTTCAAGGTCTTCTATTTTTCGACCCGTAGATTGAGCACCAGCACTCAGATGTTCGAAGTAATACTTTGATTTCTCGGGGACAAAGCAGGTCCCAACCCAACCGTCTGCGACTGCCCCCGTGTACCGCAAGGCACGAGGTCCGAGCGTTGCCAAATAGATCGGGAGATTGGGTCGTGCCGGTTGGCCAATGCGGATCGCCTTACCTTGGCTGTTCGCAAGCGGCAAGTCAATCTGTTGACCGTGGTATTCAACCTTGTTCCCAGCTAGAGCGATACGAATGACATCAACAGTTTCACGCAGTCTTTCGAGTGGGCGTTCGTACCGTTGACCGTGCATCCCCTCAACAACCTGGGGGCCGCTCACCCCGAGTCCGAGTATGAAGCGCCCGTTTGAGACATGGTCAAGGGTCATTGCGGTCATTGCGGTCATTACTGGAGTACGGGCAGAGATTTGTAGGATGCCAGCCGCTATCTTGATCCGAGAAGTGAGGGCGGCTACGAAGGCAAGCGGAACGACAGCGTCGGTGCCCCATGCTTCAGCTGACCAAACCATGTCAACACCGAGATCTTCAGCATCGACTACATGTTGCGCTACAGAGTGAAAATCTGAAGACGAATCAAAAACAAAATCATTCATTGAAATTGATGTTTGTATCTGCGGACGTTTGACCGTCATGATTAAGTGCCCGTAAATTGTGGTGGGCGTTTTTTCGCAAAAGCAGTCATGCCTTCTTTGAAATCGTTGGAGCGAATGGTGAGTTCAACTGCCATAGATTCGTCGTGTAGAGCACCAGTAAGATCGGAGAGAGCACCGGCATTCAGTAGACGCTTAGAGGCGGCGATTGCTTGAGTAGCCGAGTTCGCTAATTTTTGAACTAGTTCAAGAGCCGTGGCTTCAAGTTCTGCGGGAGCTACCAGTTCCGTCACTAGGCCCCATTCGCTAGCCCGCAACGCATCAATGTCTTCAGAAAGATAAATCATCTGTTTGGCGCGACTGATTCCGATGAGGCGCGGCAATAACCACGAACCGCCACTATCAACATTGAAACCCCTTTGCGAAAATGGTTCACTAAAAATTGCAAGAGAGCTACAAATTGTAAAATCAGTGGCAAGTGCTAAATGACAGCCAAAACCCATGGCCCGACCTTGGATCGCGGCGACGGTCGGAACTCGGCAATGAAAGAGTGATTCGATCAGGCGATGATGATTTTTCGCCAAGTTTCGAACCATGTGTCCGATCACGGGCTTGTCATCGCCGTGGGGTCCGCCTAAGGCCGCTCCAGTACAGAAGTGCTTTCCATTACTGCGAAGTAGCACTGCCCGAGTGGTGTTGTTCCCCAATGACACTTCATCGAGAATGTCCGCCAACGCACTGGCGGCACTTCCCGTTAATGAGTTTCCTCGATCAATGGCATTCAGGGAGATGGTCAGTATTGAGCCATCCTGATGGATCTCGAACTCGGATGAGATACTTGTGTTCATCACACGAATATAGGTGAAGATTTAATGGATTGCTAGCGACGGACCGAGCATGACCAGTTACATTTTTAGGCTCTATGGCCCAGGGCGCGCAGAACAAAGGCCAAAGTTGCCCTCTGGTCGTGTTGTTCGAGATGAATTAATGGCGTTGAAATTCCTGCAGCGTGCATCACAGCAGAACCGACCAGCGAGACCACTGTTGTCGAATCCTCAAAATGAAATTCACCTGCGGCGAGCCCAGAATTAATGGCTTCCCGTAAAGGCGCAATGAGGAGATCGCGTCCAACGGTGACTGCGTTCCCAAAAGCAGATGATGTGTAGCCAATGATTGATCCGAGGACCATGACTCGTTCAGCGCGACGTCCCGAGCGTAGAAAGCTAAAAATCTCGTCCACCCAAGCAGTGACTGCTTCAAGGGAGGATGCTGTAGCACTAAGGCGAAGCACTAGGCGATCTGCCGCTTTTTGGGCATCACCTAGGTACATCGCTGCAAGCAAAGAATCCTTCGATTCAAAGTGTCGGTAAAAGGTGCGTGTTGAAACATTTGCGCGGAGAAGAATATCTGAAATTGTGAAGTCAATACCTTTATCGCGCAAAGCAGTAAAGGCAGCATTCAAGAGAAGCCCTCGCTCTATTTCAGGGTCATGGAGTCTCGGCCGACCGACCGACCGATGATCTGTCATAGTAAAAGACTACGCGAGCATCGTTGAGTGTTGTTCGACACCAGGGAAGAGCTCGTTAAATGAGCCTGTCGTTATTCTCGCCTGCGTGGCAGCGTCAACGCCGTCAAAGAGGTGGTGCAGAGTCTCTTGAGTGTGTCCGTAGGTTCCTTCCAAATGTGGATAATCGCTTCCCCACATAACATTTTGGTAACCCATTGCCGTCACCGCAGCGATCGCGGTTTCGTCATGTTGGAATGATGCGAACACCTGGGAGTAGAGAATTTCCTTGGGAGTGCGAGACAATTTGGGACGCACCATCATGGCGTGTTGACGATAACCCTCAGTCATTCTGTCAGCGAGGAATGGAACCCAAGTGGCACCACCTTCGCTGACGAGTACCTTGAGATTTGGGTGGCGATCAAGAGCCCCCGAAGCGACCATCTTCATCGTCGCACGTTGCCCAGAAAAAGTTGTTTCGGTGTAATTGAGTAAGGCTCCTCCGGGTCCGCGATAGGCAATGCCAATGACCTCCCCAGCCATCATGTCCACCGGATCAGTACCGATATGAAAGGCGATCACCATCTTGGCCTCGGCAGCGGCTGCCCAAAAAGGTTCCCATTCATCATGGTTGTAATCGGGGGTACTCGCAGGGGGAGTCGTGGGAAGAAATACTGAGCGGAACCCCATAGATGCCGTGCGCTGGAGTTCGGCGATGGCGTCAGTAATTGACAGCATCGAAACTTGCGCGGTCGCAAGCAGGCGCGGTGAGATATCCATGATCTCGCTTTTGGCCCAGTCATTGCTGACCGTGATGGCTGCCCGCAAAGCCTCAGGGTTTCGAAAGGAAGCGTTCCACAAGCCGAGGCTAGGGAACACGACCTCGGCCCAAATTCCCTCATGGTCGAGATCTACGAGACGAAGGCGGGAATCATTGGAGCCGGGAGCGCGTTGTGAGGCTCCGAGGAACTCCTGCTGTGTCTGACCAGGTAACTTGCGCCGAAAGGATTGACCGTCGACGTGCACAGTTTCCCATCGTCCATCTGGATCCTTGACAGCGTAGGGCATGAGATCGGCGTATTGCTTGGGGACATTGTTGCGCCACAGATCATCTGGTTCGATAAAATGTGAGTCGCCCGAGTTAGCCCAGATCTTGGTTGTCGGGGTTTGAGATGTGATAACCGAACTCATTACGACACTCTATATCTCGTTGGCTAATTTGGCAATGACATTCTCAAACTAAGAGATTGGCTTAAGCCTGTGGCCAATATTGCGAGCGAATCTGGCGTTTGAGCAATTTCCCAGTGGGTAGTCGTGGCAGTTCTTCGACGAAATCAACTGACACTGGACACTTGAAATGGGCGAGGCGAGAGCGGCAATATTCAATCAGTTGGAGGGCCAGTTCGGGTCCAGGAACGCTCCCTGCTGCAGGGATGATAATGGCCTTTACTTCTTCGCCTAAATCGGTATTAGGAACCCCAATGACAGCTACGTCACTCACGCTCGGGTGCATCGTTAGTTCGTTCTCGACTTCTTGTGGGTATATATTCACCCCACCTGAGATGATCATGTGCGAGGCTCGATCTGTGAGGTAAATAAATCCATCGGAATCAAGATGACCGATGTCGCCAAGTGAACTCCAACCACGATCGTTGTAGGCACTCGCAGTCTTTTCTGGATCATTGTGATACTCAAACTTGGCTTCTGTTTCAAACCAGATCTGTCCGGTCTCTCCAATCGTCAGTTCTTGACCGTCCTCCCCGCAGATGTGGACAACTCCCATCACGGGAAGTCCAACTGAGCCTGGATGGGCTAACCATTGTTCGGTATTGATCGCGCAGAAGCCATTGCCCTCACTTCCGGCGTAATACTCATTGATGATCGGCCCCCACCACTCAATCATTTGTCGTTTGACGTCAACGGGGCAAGGTGCTGCTGCATGCACGACCATTTTTAAACTTGATGTGTCATGGGCGAGACGAATACCAGACGGAAGTTTCAGCATCCGGACAAAATGAGTAGGCACAAACTGGACGTGTGTGACTGAGAACTTCTCAATCGCTGCTAGGCAATCAACAGGATCAAACCTCTCCATCACTATGACGGTGGCCCCGATGCGTTGGGCGGCTGTCGACCAACCCAGTGGAGCTGCATGATAGAGCGGAGCGGGGCAAAGATAGGTGGTGTTGCCAGTAAAGCCGTACATCACCTGAATCAGCGAGATGAGCGCTCCACCACCGGATCCATATGGTTGCACATTGACCTTGGGCTTGATGCCTTTAGGACGTCCAGTCGTACCGGACGAGTAAAACATGATTGAGCCCTCGGATTCATCGCTGAGTTTTTCTGCCGGGTACCGAGCGATTGTCTCCTCATAGGCCTGATAGCCGGCCACTGTGCCGTCCATCATGAGCCGCACTTTGACATTGCTGAGGAAGGGTTCAAGTTGCGAGGCGACTCCCTTCATGGAGATTGAGGTAAAAAATGCCGTAGCGCCGCAATCCTTCAAGATGTATCCAGCCTCATCAACTTTGAGATGCCAATTGATTGGCGTGATATACAGCCCAGCGCGTTGCGCGGCCCAAAAAATCTCAAAGTATCGGGGGTGATTTTCCAACATGATCGCCACGTGGTCCCCCGCCCGTAAGCCAGCAGCATGCAACATTTGGGCGACTCGTCGGGACCGTTCTTCAAGTTGACCGAATGAGACCGTCTCGCCAGTTCCAGACATTATTACCGCGGGGATATCGCGATGTGTGTCGAGATGTGCTCCTGGATGAAAGTTGCTCATGGCTGATGCCCCTAACGATTAATGGATTTATTCACGCGCAGTTCAGCATTGAGTCCTTCAAATACTGGTGCACGTTTTTCAATGAAGCTAAAAACACCCTCGGCGAAATCGGGTCGTGTCCCGGCTTCAGACATCAGGACGAGTGAGCGGAGCCGTGATTCTTCTGCGGTGAGATCCCAATCAGAGAGAAGTTGATGTTTGATATCTGCCATCGCGCAAGGTGAGCAATTAATGGCTATCTCACGGGCGTAACTCAGCGCCGCAGAAAGCAGTTCATCGGGTGTGACTAAACGATTGATCAAACCTATGGAGAGAGCTTCTGTGGCATCTATGACTCGTGCTGACAACAACAGATCAGCTGCATGACCTGATCCGATGAGTCGCGGCAGAATCCAAGAGAGCCCGTTTTCAGCAGGCAGACCGCGCCGACTGAATGCGGTGGTGAATTTAGCTACATGCGAAGCGAAGCGAATATCAGTACTGACTAATTGTACAAAGCCAATTCCGGCACATGCCCCATTGACTGCGGCGATAACCGGCTTGGGAATGAGTCGCGCAAGTGTCATCGGCCACCGACGCGGGTATTGCCCAACTGGCTCACCTTTAGCGCGAGATTCAAGTGTCGAGATATCCACCCCTGGACAAAAGGACTTGCCGACACCAGTAACCACGATGACCTTGACGTTGGGATCGTTGGCGGCGGCGATGAGGGTGCCAAAGTATGCATCTTCGATTTCTTGGCACCATCCATTATTACGTTCGGGGCGATTCCATGAAACCAAGAGGACCCCATGTTCATCGAGTTCACGAAGGACCGAGGTTGATTCTGGGTATACAGCAGGTGGGTTCCGTGGATCTGTGGATGTCATCGTGAACTATCGTGCCACAGTGATGCGTTGTGTTGTTTGCCGAGAGCACGGTTCTGTGGATTATTTGGTCATTGAGGATCGCCCAGAACCTATGTGCGAACCCCATCAGGTGGTGGTTGACATCGCATACGCAGCGGTGAACTTCCCTGATGTCCTAATTATCGAGAACAAGTATCAGGTTTCAGTACCTGCGCCGTTCGTCCCAGGCAGTGAGTTCTCGGGCGTGGTGTCCCGTTTGGGTGACAGCGTGGAGAATATTCGTCTGGGAGACCATGTCTCGGGGGCAACGATGAACGGCGCATTTGCTGAGAAAATCGTCGTTGACGCGTCGACTCTACGGGTCCTTGACCCGTCCATCGCTCTTGACAAGGCGGCTGCATTTTGGGTCGCACACGCTACGGCTTATCATGCTCTACGTTCGGTCGCTGAGGTGCTCCCTGGGGAGAAGGTTCTGATCCTAGGGGCCGCTGGGGGAGTCGGCTTGGCGGCAGTAGAGATCGCTGCTCTGAGGGGAGCCGAAGTGATAGCAGCGGCATCGAGTGATGACAAATTGACTGTCTGCATTCAACGCGGGGCACGACACACGGTGAATTATCTTGCTTCTGATTTACGTGATTCATTGCGCTTGATCTCGGCACATGGGGTTGATGTCGTTATTGATCCAGTTGGTGGCCCGTTGGCAGAGAAGGCATTGCGAACATTGCGTTGGAAGGGTCGCTTCGTAACGATTGGGTTTGCCTCGGGGGAGATTCCCCGGATTCCTTTAAATCTTGTGCTACTCAAGGGATGCGTGGTGAAGGGTTTTGAAATTCGAACATTTGCTGAACATGAACCAACGTTGGCTGCGCGCGATGAAACTGAACTATTAAATCTTTTCCGTACTGAACAACTGAGTCCGCACATTTCATCGGTTTACGAGATCGACAAAGTTGCAGATGCATTGCATGAAGTGACATCACGCCGTTCAATCGGCAAGGTGCTTCTTCGGCTCGGGGATTGAACGATTATCTCTGTCAAGTTAGTGGCGATGTGACTAACTTTTTGTCACATCGCGGCTTGCTAGCGCTGCCAGTTCGCGCGCAGTGAAGGGTGTTCCCTTTGGACGACCCATACTACGAAGAGCAATATCAACATCTGCGCCTTCGGCTTTTAGTGCACCTACGGTGCACAGCTCGCGAGGACGAACCTTGAAGGGGTCAAAGGAATATAAGCGCATCGCATTGAGATGAGTCATTTTATTTATTTCATCGTCGGGTATACCCTCCAGCGAATGGGACAATAAATCTGCCGAATGTGGCCAGGTTGAGTCCGAGTGTGGGTAATCACATTCCCAAGTGATGCGATCAATTCCGACTGTGTGACGAAGTGCCAAACCTGCTCGGTCGTCAATAAAACAAGTACTGATGTTGCGGTGGAAAATATCAGTTGGAGTTAAACCACCAAAGTCAGCGCCGGTCCAGGCTCGGTGATGGCTGTAGGTGTAGTCCATGCGTTCGAGAGCGTAAGGAACCCAACCTATGCCACCTTCGGACAAGGCAATAATCATTTTCGGAAACTTGCGGAAAATCGGAGTCCACATCAAGTCGTTGAGCGCTAGGAAGGAGTTCATCGGTGTAATGGCAATACTCACATCGGCTGGGGCATCAAGTGATGTCACTGTCATCGATGATGAAGAACCGATATGCATGCATACGACGGTGTTGGTCTCCTCGCATGCTTGAAAGAATGGATCCCAGTGAGTTCCGTGAAGGCCAGGTAGCCCCAATTTTTCCGGATTTTCTGAAAAGGTCACTGCATGGCAGCCCTTGCTGGCGGCGCGACGAATTTCCTTCGCCATCAGTTGTGGGTCCCAAAGTGGCATGATCGTCATCGGGATAAAGCGGTCTGGATAAGAGCCAGCCCATTCATCAATATGCCAGTCGTTATATGCGCGAACACAGTCAAGCGCTAAATCTTTATCTTGTGCTCGTAAAAAAAGTTGTCCACAGAAGTGAATGAAGGTTGGGAAGTTTAAGGATCCAAGTACACCATTGGCATTCATGTCACGAACGCGTTCATGTACGTCCCAACATCCTTTGCGCATCTGGTCAAATCGAAGTGGATTCAGACCGTACTCATCGGGTGGACAACCGGCAACTGCGTTGAGACCCATGTTCTGGGCTCGCTGGCCCTCAAATAACCAGTACTGACTGCCACTCTCGTCTTCCATGATTTTTGGTGCTTGGTCGCGATATTTAGCGGAGATATGAGCATCAAACATGGTCGGTGGTTCGATGACGTGATCATCAACGCTAACCAAGATCAAATCGTTAGTTTCCATACTTTCTCCTTTGTAAGTAATCTGACATTACTGTCAAGTATCACTCGTGTCCAATAATAAAGTCAGAAACTAATCGGGGGAATGCCAGCCGGTCAGCCTTGAAAATGTCGTGGGAGGAGTTTGGAATCTGCGCCACGACGGCATTTGGAAGATGCTCCTGTAAGGTACGGACGTAGACCTCATCAACGAGGCAGCCCTCAAGGCTTCCGATTGCTAACAACAGCGGGATTTTGGTGTTGACGACATCTTCAAGTAGGTCTCTATCCACCGAACTGGCGAATACTTGTTTGATGACGGTGGGGTCTATGCGGTCTTTCATCGCCTTGCCTCGAAAGCGAGTGGCCATGAATGTCGCAGAGTAATCCTCTGCGATGGCATGCTCTCTAGCCCAATAGTCGCCAATTGAAAGTGAGATAACTCGCTCTGGTATTTCGAGCATCATGTCCAGTGCCCAGGTCGTACCGCGGGAAAATGTCATGAGGTGAAACTGTTCAAAGCCGGCTTGAGCGACAGCTGCCTTCAGGTCTTTGGCATGGTCAACCGAGCGATATCCACTGGTTGGGATTTCGCTACGGCCTCGACCACGTACCTCAACAACGATCATTTGTCTGGGTGCAAAAAATTGCAGCATCTCAACATATTCATCGGCGAAGTCGGTCATGCCGGGAGAAAAGACAATCGGTAAACCAGTCGGTGATTCGGGAGCATTGTCAAGGAATCGAATCCGTATACCGCTGTCTTTGGTCCAGCGTTCAACGATTTCACTGTGCCGAGGTGCCATTAGGCTCTGGCTGCTTCGTCAATACGGGCAATGTCAGAGTCATCCAGAGTCAGCCAAGCAGCGTTGATGTTGTGCTCGGCATGGATCACATTGGAGGTGCCAGGAATCGGCAGAACATTCTTTGAACGCTGTAAGAGCCATTGAAGTGAGATCTGCTGAATGCTCATTCCACGGTTTTGGGCAATGTCAAGGAGAACGCGATTGACACCGCTAGCACCCACCAAGATTGGAGCCCATGGAATGAAGGCGATACCTTCTGCTCGACAAGTTTCGACGACGGTATCACTTGAGCGATCGCCAGCGTTGTAACGATTCTGTACCGAGACAACTCGACACAGTGTTTGGGCGAAACGCAATTGCTCAAGAGTCACATTAGAAATTCCGATGTGTTGAATCTTGCCCTTATCTTGTAATTCAACGAAAGCTCCGATTGTCTCGTCGTAAGGGATGCTTGGGTCAGGCGTATGTATTTGGTAGAGATCAATTTTGTCCACGCGTAGGCGCTGAAGACTGCGGTCACATTCGATCTTGATCTGATCAGGATGTCCTGATGGTGGCAATGTGATGTGACCTCGAAGTATTTTTGATGGATGGAACCCTGCCTTGGTGGTGATCACAAGGTCACTCGGATATGGGTATAAGGCTTCGGCAATGATTTCTTCAGATTCTCCGTAACCGTAGATATTCGCAGTATCAATGAAGTTGGTGCCACGATCAATGACGGTACGTATCAGCCGATGGGCTTCTGTGCGGTCGCGCGCACCTTCGCCATTACGGGCGCTTGAGATTCGCATCGCACCGAATCCAAGTCTGCGTACTGGGAGATTGCCACCAATAATAAATTCACTCACCGGTGATGAGGCAAGATGTTGCGATTTACTTGACTTCGGAGCATCCATCACCATTTAACCCTTTTCGCTACTCAAAATTGTAATTGCTGAAACAGCTGTAGGTCCACCGACATTGTGTGCCAGACCGTAACGCGCACCATCTACTTGGTTCGTCGATTCGCCGCGCAACTGTTCAAATATTTCGACACATTGGGCAATGCCTGTTGCCCCCGGTGGATGCCCTTTTGATTTTAAACCACCACTCGGGTTGACTGGGATCCGACCGCCTACATAAGTAGCACCTGACTCAATCAGTTTGTCGGCGCCAAACTTTTCGCAGAAGCCCAAATCTTCATAGTTGATCAACTCAACTCCAGTGAAACAGTCGTGCACCTCGGCGACATCAATATCGGCAGGTCCGATTCCAGCCATCGAATAGGCTTGTTTTGCAGCCTTAATTGTGGGTGGGAAGGAAGTCATATCGCGTTTATGCTGATGCATTACTCGATCAAGCCCAAGGCCAGTACCGCGCACCCACACGGGGTTATCGGTGTACTTGTAGGCAAGTTCCTCGGCGACAAGGAGCACAGCAGCTGCTCCGTCACTCTGTGGGGTGCAGTCAAATAGACCGAAAGGGTCAACGACCATTGGGGCATTTAAGACTTGTTCAATAGTGATCTCGTAGCGTAATTGAGCCTTGGGATTGGTCACTCCATGCTTATGATTTTTAACTGCGACCATAGCCAAATGCTCGCGGGTTGCTGTGGGTGATTCGTATAGATAGCGCGCCACATGTAGAGCAAAATTTGCGGGGGCAACGAGACCAAGTGGGAAATCCCAAGCCGCGTCGCGTGTCATCCCCATCCAATCCCAAAAAGTAGTACGCGTGGAGGTTTCGCGTACCTTGTCTGCGCCAACTACCAACACCACGTCATACATGCCGCTCGCAATAGCCATTGTTCCGTGACGTACCGCATCATTGCCAGTAGCACAAGCATTTTCCAAGCGTGAAACGGGGATGTCGAGCAGCCCGCATGTATCGGCCAAAATTCCAGTGGCGAATCCGTCAGTTGTGACAAGCTCACCGAACCAGGCAGCTTGGATATCGGCACGATCAAAGCCTTTATTGACGCTGGCGACGGCTTCACTTACTGCCATTGGCACCATATCTTTAATACCGAGATGAAAGAGTTCGCCGAACTCGGTCATGCCAGCACCGATCATCGCCACGCGTTTCATAGAGCCTCCGTTAGATGAGTTGCTGATTCGGGGATAAAGCCGTATCCATAGTCGGGGACACCCATGCGCACGGCTACGAGTCGCAAGGCGAGACGTCCCTTATCGCCGATTTTGACGGAACCCGGCGGGGCTGCGGTAAGGCGGACCATCGTGCGAACTCCGGAGTCCCCAAGATCAACAATGACTACGGTGTAAGGGCCGATTAATCCAGGTACTGGAACGCGAATGGTAGCCATGCTGTAAATTTCGCCATCTCGCGGTAAAGCTGTATTGGTGGTGGGCTCTTCAGATCCACAGTTGATACACCTTCGGCGTCGCGGATACGAGAGTGATCCACACGCTGAACATGCAGCAGCCTCGAGTCGTAGTTTGAATTCGAAGGCCCTGTCGTAGGCGGACAAGGAAATGGAGACTGAAGATCCTGGTGCTTGTTTTGAGTTGGGTAAAGGCTGGGCTGACGGCTCATCGCGTGTTATCCGAACTGCACCCGCTTGGAGCTCGGCCAAACTGAGTGTGGCCTGTTCGGCAGCCAGCACCGTTCCTGTCGTGTTATCTGAGATGAGCGCCGCCAGTAAAAAACCAACTGAGGCTGCTCCAGTGGTCGGAAGTGTGATTGTGGATCGACCACATATTGCTGCGCTATCGCGAGCATCAAGTCCAGCGGTGGCCACAGGGATCGGGGATCCAATTGACTCAAGTGAGACACCGAGTCCGCTGACGCGTAATAGTCGGGCGTCGGAATAGTCGCTGGTGTTACCAAATGAGTCGCGGGTTGTCACCGGCATACTGCGGGTGATTCTTTCTAATGCCACGAGGGCGGCGCCCTCTGTTCCGACAAAAATAGCGCTAGCGGCTGCCGGATCCCCAGGCTCGGAGCCAATGATGAGGGTTCCTGCCTCGGCTGAAGTGATGGAGTCAAGAACAACAGGGGCTCCTCCGACCACTTCACGAATCATGGTGCTATTACTTAATCCCAGTCCAGCCAAAAGTGCAGCACTATTTCCACCTTCAAGAAGGGGAAAATTGCGAGTCACAAAAATCACGCAGCGAACCTGTGTCGGGTGAACGTTGTCTAGTGCCGCCAAACCGGCAGCTACTGCCATAGTCACAGCGTCTTCGTCGTGGCCACTGAGGCGACGTGTTGAGTTGCCCCAAGTTGGTAGGTAGGTTCCGATCGCTGTGATGATGGCCACGGGCTGGCTCACCGGAAGGCCGAACGCGGGCGTTGGACAAATTCGTAAGCAATGCTGTCTGGATCGCTAATGAAAGTGATCCACATATCTGGTACGGGCGTACCGCTTAACTCAACTTGCATGGGAGGGCGATCAAAAATGGCACCGTTTGAACACATTTCCTCATAAGTGGATCGGGTGTCATCGACACCCAGTGCGACGCGAAAGATTCCTCGGTGGAAAGGTTCTTTGTAGTGCTTTCCATTTGCAGTCGGTTGTATCCATTGAACGAGTCGCAACTCAAAGGGCTCATCAGGGAGGCGAAGCCGAACGAACTCTCCCTCAACTGGTGTGGTGATGCCAAGGAATGCCCCGTCATTAATTGCACCCCGTGAAAGCACGACGAAGCCGAGATTCTCATAGAAAGGAAGAGAAGTCTCGATGTCAGTGATCGTGAGTCGAAGATGGTGCATTTGAGTGTCAGTAATCGGCAGTTTCTCATCCTCAACAATTTCAAGCGTCACATCATTGGGATCGATGACGGAAGCAACCTTGGTATCAAAGACTGAAGCAGAACGAGAAAGAACACGACAACCGGCTGAGATCAGCGAGTTAAGAGCGGCCTCGATGTTTGGGACTGAAAGACCGAGTGATTTAATGCCGATACGAAAGGGGTCGGTTGATGGTTGACCGACAGGGGCCGGGTCAAACCAACCTTGAATCTCAATTGCTGGACTGGTGCGTGGGCCTCGCTGGTCATAAACAAATGAACCTACTGATCGGACATCGCGGTCAATACCAAGAATCGCTCCGGAACTGTATTGGTCTGTGGTGCGCATGGTGTTCTTCATCTTGAAATTGTTGACAAAGAAGTCGGTCACAATACTGGCATCATCGCAGCAGTAGCAAACATGAAGAAAACGTCGGGCGGGCAGTTCGGCCACAGAATCAGTCAACAGACACCTCCAGAGTTTGGGTAATTTTGCAAAGTATAACTTGACGAATAAGTCAACTCTGAAGTCCGGGGTTGATCTTGGTGTTCCACCCTTGGTGCTTCAGGTATTTTGCGTTCTTTGGAGGAAGAATTGGGTTTATCCCATGAGGTAGCGGACACTGGTATTTGAGGAACCTTGGGTATTCCCTACTTGATACTCGGCGGTATAGAGTGCAAGTTGACGATTGTGTCAGGTGGAACCCCCATCGGCACCCGAGAGATGGAGATCTGAATGGCCTATGCACCGACGCCACATGTGATTGTTGAACGCGAGGGTCCTTTAGCGATCATCACCTTAAACAACCCCGACATGATGAACGCCTTCCTGGACGATATGCACGAAGCGATGCGGGAGATCTGGTGGGACCTCGCGGAAGATGATTCGGTGCGCGCTGTGGTGCTTACCGGCGCGGGTAAAGCTTTCTCCGCCGGTGGAGATATCCCCAGTTTCATTAAAAGTTATGAGGATCCCGATTATCGTCGTCGCTCTCTACGTGGCGCAAAGCGCTTGATGGAAGCTCAAGCAGAATTTCCCAAGCCAGTAGTGGCAGCAGTTAACGGAGCCGCAGTTGGACTTGGATGCAACGTGGCTTTGTGCTGTGACATCGTATTTATGGCCGACACTGCTTTTCTAGCTGATACGCACGTCAGTATCGGCCTGGTCTGTGGTGACGGTGGTGCAGTCTTTTGGCCGCTACTTATGGGTCTTTTGAAGTGTAAGGAATATTTGTTGACTGGTGACCGCATCCCTGCTGCAAAAGCGCTCGAACTCGGACTAGCCAATCGTGTCGTTCCGAGAGATGAGTTGATGGATCAAGCAAAGGCGTTTGCGATGAAGTTGGCTGCCCAGCCCCATCAGGCAATTCAAGAAACTAAGCGCGCTCTCAACCTCCATTTGCAAGAAATGATTTTGCGGGTAGCCCCTTTTGCCCTCTCGGCCGAAGCTGAATCATTCGCAACTGCAGATATAAAAAAGACCATTGACGGTTTTAAGAATAAAAAGTAAAGAAATCTTGACTTAGTCGGTGGACTTTGTGATGCGCAATCGCGCGCTATTCCAACAAATTTTTGCAAATCAGAAGGTGGAAAACGAGATGAAGGTTCCGTTTACTTGGAGACCAACGGGCTGGTTCATGGTGGCATGGAGCGCGGAAATTGCTCCTGGAGGTGTGAAGGCCCTGCAATATTTTGCTGGCCATCAGGTGGCTTACCGGACGTTGGAAGGGGAGTTGCATATCCTTGACGCCCACTGTCCTCATCTTGGTGCTCATCTTGGTCATGGCGGCAAGGTGGTCGATGACTGTATCCAGTGCCCATATCACGGATGGGGTTACGGACCTGATGGTGTGAATCGGTTCATTCCTTATGAAGATTCTCCAAATCTCTCGCACCGCTTACGCAAGTGGCATGTTGACGAGCGACATGAGTGTGTTTTTATGTGGCATGACCCAAAAGGCGGTGCACCGCGCTGGGAATTACCAGATATATGGAACGTTGTTGAGGGCACCGAGTCGGCGCCGGGGAAGAATTACCGGGCTTACCCTGAACTTTCAATTAAATATGAACGCGAGTTAGTTCATCCTCAAATCACTTTGGAGAATGCTCCAGACAGTGTGCACTTCAAGTTCGTACATGGGGCAACGGTGACTCCGGTGTTGATGGAGTGGAAAATTGAAGGACCTTTATATATTGCCACGTCGGGTTGGCCGGTTATGGCGAAAGATGGAGAGCAGCGTCTGGCGTTGATTAACACATCAATATCTTGCGGAGTTGGTGGGGCAATGGCATTTATGCGCGGGGCTCATCCATATCGTCTTATCTTTTTCACAACACCGATTGATGATGAGTCATCGGCAATGTTCTATTCAATCTGGTGGCCCAAAATGGATGGTGATGAAAGTGAGATCCCACCGCAGAGCGTTCGTGACACTGTTCAGCGGGACTTTCTAACGACCCTTGAAGAAGATCTTGGGATCTGGAGGAATCAGGTGTATGTCGAGACCCCAGCGTTCGCTAAGCAGGATGCCAAACCATATGGTGCGATGCGCAAGTGGGCGAAACAGTTCTATGAAGTCGGTGAGAAGTGACTCAATTAGAGGTCGACGACAGGTTTGAAGATGTACATCGATCGGGACTATTTGTTCACGAGATCAATCTTGGAGCTCCTGGGGCAAAAGTGATCCTTGTTCATGGTGCTCCAGATCGAAGCAAAAACTTCGCAAGAGTTTTAGATGAACTCGGTCTTGCATCTCCGGTCACTATTTATGATCGTCGTGGCTATGGGCGCTCAATGGATGCAGGTGCTTTGGGTGGAGGTTTCACCCAGCACGCTGAGGATTTGATTGACATTATTGATCAGCAACCAGCCATCGTCATTGGCCAAAGTGCTGGAGGAGCGATTGCATTGCAAGCGTCAATTATGGCACCCGATAAATTTTTAGCGCTCGGGGTGTGGGAGCCGCCGATGGTGGCCCATGAATGGTGGGGGGGCCGTTCTGAATGGCACCGCACTCAAGCCTGGGTGGCCTACAGCGACATGGAGCGCGTGGGTGAAGATATCAACCGTTCAATCATCGGCAATGAACGATGGGATTCACTGACGGCAGAGACGAAGGATCTACTTCGTAGCGAGGGTCGAGCCTTTTGGGCAGATATGGAATCTCAAACGATCCCCTTGTTCAACCCAGAGCAAGTAACGGTTCCAGTGATCGTGGGCAAAGGGACTGTGCACAGTTTTGAGCACCTCGGTGTCGCTCATCGGCGATTGTCGGAACGATTGTCGGCTCCGTTATGGGTTGGCGAAGGAGCCTCGCACGCGGCGCATGTAACGCATGCTCCAATATGGGCTGACTTTACGCGTGAAGTCATTCATCTCGCAAGGTCGCAGAGTGGGGTGCAAGTTCGGTGGCGCTAGGGGATGATGGACGCAGATTCTTTGAAAAGACACTTGTGGTAGGTGAAAGATGCGTGAGATGCTCTTACTACGCGAAGAGCTTTCATGCTGGCGCTATGGGGGTACAAGAATGTTAGAGCAAGCAATGTTGAGCGGTCTTCGCGTGCTAGATCTCGGTGGAAGCAAAGCTTCGGCGATTGCCACCATGGTGTTGGCTGATGCCGGTGCCGATGTGGTGATGGTTGAACCAAACTCGGGTGACTCGGTGCGTGGTGAGCATGGCTTTATTACCTGGGGTCGCAACAAGCGCAGCATCAGAATCGATGTCATGTCTGCATCAGGTCGAGATGAACTGGACGAACTCTTGTCTCGAGTGGACATTTTGGTTCATTCATTAAATCCGACAATCGCAAAAAGTTTGCGACTTGACGATGCCTCGCTCAGTGCACATCATCCCCATCTGATCGTCTCATCAATATTGGGTTGGCCCATCAATCATGATCAAGCCGATGCTCCTATCGACGATCACATCGTTTTGGCACGTCTCGGTGTACTTGACGAACAACTCGGTCGCCGTGAGGGCCCAATTTATGTTCGCTTTCCACTCGGTACGTGGTCAGCGGCGTGGTTAGCAGTGATTGGCATAATGGCGCGCGTCGTTTCACGCGATCGCGGTGGCGTAGTCGGGCCAGCGCATACAAGTTTAGCGCAGGGAGCTCTCGTGCCGATGATGATGCATTGGTCACGAGCTGAGACTCCTTCTCAAATGCTTGCAGTGGGCATGCCAAAAGATCGGATGAGAGCTTCACTCTTTGAATGTGCTGATGGTCGTTGGGTACATGTCATGCCCCCTGCCCCCGACAACACTCCGTTAATGCAAGAAGTATTTGCTGAGATGGGTCCAGCACTTATGGCTGAAGCGAATGAACGACATAACGCCGGTGGTGTCCCTGGGTGGGTGAATTGGGGTGCGCTGATTGAAGCCTTTAAAAGACGCGACTCAAATAGTTGGTTAGAGAATATGTGGGGTAACGATATTCCGGCACAGCCAGCCGTTGCTCTTGGAGAAATTCTTGACGATGAACAGGCGCTAGATAATGATTATGTCCTTGACGTCGCCGTACAAGGTTTGGGCCGTGTGCGAACTGCTGGTCTACCAATTACTCTTGATCCAGCGGCATCGGTACGTACTATGCCACCTGAACTCGGGGAACATGACGCCGAGCTGCGTGCGACTTGGCTAGCAGCGCCAGTCAAAAAAATTGATATGTCAAGAGCACGACGTTTGCGGCATCCGTTAGAGGGTTTGAAGGTCGTTGACTTCGGAAATTTCCTTGCTGGTCCGTTGGGTCCGATGTTGTTAGCTGACCTTGGAGCGACTGTGGTCAAGGTTGAGGCGCACACTGGTGATCCAATGCGGTTTGCGGATTGGCCATTCGCAGGATGCCAGCGTGGTAAGAGGGCGGTCGCCCTCGACATTAAGTCGCCGGACGCGAAACCGGCACTTGAGGCAATTTTGAAATGGGCCGATGTCGTGCATCACAATCTTCGACTACCTGCAGCTAGACGATTGGGGTTGGACGGCGATGCGGTTCGAGCAGTTAATCCACAGGTAATTTTTTGTCATGTAAGTTCGTATGGACCCAAAGGTAAACGGGCTGACTGGCCTGGATATGACCAGCTTTTCCAGTCAAGTTGTGGTTGGGAAGTGGCAGGTGCTGGTCAGGACAATCCTCCGATGTGGCATCGCTTTGGCTTTATGGATCACCTATGTGCGATGGCATCAGCGGCTGGAACCTTGATGGCATTACACCATCAACATCAGACTGGTCGCGCAACAAACGTTGCAACATCGTTGTTAGGTACGGGGGTGCTGACAAATAGTGAGACCTATGTGACTTCCGACGGGACTCTCGCCTCGGTTCCGATTTTGGATTCCGAGCAAATGATGATTAGTCCGGGTCGACGTTTGCTGAAGATGGCTGATGGCTGGTTAGCTATGTCAGCGACGTGCGACGAACAGGTGGAGGCATTCTGTCAAATGACTGGCACGAGTGATGCCGATGCAGCAGCAGCAGAAATGAATACTCTGACAGCAGCTGATGGGCTCAGTCGTCTGCAAGCACTTGGTATCCCTGCAGAATCGGTTCGGCGCGGACAACAAGGACCCTTCTTCGATGACCCATCCCACCTAGCGGCTGGATTGGTGGCATCTTATGATCATCGTGATTGGGGACGACTCGAACAGCCAGGAGCTATGTGGTGTCTCGGTGAGCAATCAACTCGTCTAGAACTGGCACCTCCAGTTCTTGGTGAACACACGGTTGAGGTCTTACTGGAAGTTGGTCTAGGCCAAAATGAAGTTGACGCGTTAATTGCCTCTGGGGTCGCTGTGGCTCGTTGAGAGGGATGAGTTGGAAATTATTTTGAGATAGTGGCGAAGAGTTCATCAGCACCTCGTTCAAAAACGATTCGCCCCAGGCGCCGCCGCCAACTTTGGGTGCCTCCGACCTCATGGCGCCATGACCACAAGCGACGCGTGAATTGGTGCAGTGAATACTCGCGTGTCACACCCATTGCGCCGTGGGCTTGATGAGCAGCACGTGTGCCGAGAGCGATTGCATCGTCAATCACGATCCGAGCGGCAGCGATTTCGATTTCAAATGAACCATCATTGAGCGAACCCAAGGCGACGTCCACGGCCATTCTGGCTTGAACAGCCGATTGCGCGATGGTGACTAGATGATGTTGGACTGCTTGGAAACTGGCGACCGGCTTACCAAACTGGTGCCGGCTATGCGTGTAGTCGAGGGTCATTTGCAAGATTGTTTCTAAGGCGCCTGCTGACATAATGAGTCGAGCCAAGACCGCCCGTGCTTCTAATTCGGATAGGGCTTGTTCCAGTTCTGGTCCGCTAGGCAGGTGAACGGTGCGGATTGATGTGATCTCTGCATCAATACATACTGAGTCAAGAGCCTCGCCAGCGAGGTTGCTCCCTACGGTGGTGACAAAGTTTTCTGAATCAATCGCCAAGATGAGTAGCCCATTATCAGTGCGCAGATTAAGAACTAATGTCTCACAGTGGCGAGCCCAGGGAACCTGCGCACTGACTTTGATACGACCGTTGCTGATCGACGCCGTGGTCTGTGCACTGTTGGTTGGAATCAAGGCCATCGGACCATGCGCTAATGGCAATCCAAAACGGGTCAACCACCATCCAGCGATAAATCCGGTTTCAGCGACTGGTACGGGTGCTGCACTGCGACCAAGAGCGAACAGGACAGCAGCCATGTCTTGTGTCGTTCCTCCGCTACCTCCATGAGACTCATCAATGCCGACCCAGGTGAAGCCAGAAGCGCACAGTGCATTCCAAATAGTCGATGACCAACCTGTTTGTTCAGCGTTTTCAATTTCTTGGTGTGTTGCTAACGAGGCCAGCAAGCGGTCCACAGTCTCAATAAGTATTGGATCAACTCCGGAGATCGGTCGTACGTCGCCGTGTTGCAACCCTTTGGAAATAACGGAGCGGAGAATTTCGTTGGTGCCTCCGCGAATCGTGAATGATGGCTGGGTGAGAGCACTCGTGACTAACAGTTGGTTAAAGATTGAAGAATCCGAGATATTGGGGACTTGATCTACATGAGACAAGACAGCAAGAACGACATCCTGCTCAAAATGCGTTCCGAGTTCTTTGACAAGCGAAGCTTCGAGAGCAGGAGCACCACCGTTATCAATGGAGCGGGCGACTGAAATTGAAAGGTGGTGAAGAATCCAATAGTGAGCCACACAACTTCCTAGTAGGTCAAGAAGTTCTGTCGGCACAGATTCTGAATCGAAGCGTTCTGTTTCTTGGCGAAGTAGTTCTTCAATCAGCAAATACGAACTGAGCCAACGATCTGGCCCGCCTCTTTCGTAAGCCAACTCTGAAGTGTTCTGACTCCAACCCTGACCAATTTCTCCTAAAACAAATTCGTCAGGGACAAAGACTGAGTCAAACACAACTTCACAGAAATCAGCCGTGCCATCAATAAATGGGACTTGGCTAGTGGTGATTCCGGGGGATTTCAGGTCCACGATTAATTGCGACATTCCATTTCGCTTGTCGCTCACTTGATCGCTCGGTGTTGTGCGACACAGGACGATGATCCAGTCATTCTCATGAGCCGCGGTCGTCCAAATCTTGCGCCCCTCAAGTACCCAGCCTCCGTCGATTCGAGTGGCTTTGGTGGAAAGTGAGGCGAGGTCACTTCCACTTTCAGATTCGCTCATACCAATGCAAAAAGACAATTCACCACTGCAAATTCTTGGGAGAAATCGTCGTTTTTGCTCTTCGGTTCCGAATTTGTTGATGACTGGACCTGATTGACGATCGGCAACCCAATGATGTCCGATTGGGGCACCCCAGCGCAACAGTTCTTCAACAATGATGAATCGTTCAACGGCTGATCGATTATGGCCTCCGTAAGCGACGGGTAGACCCATTCCTAGCCACCCACGTTTGCCGAGTTCACGGGAGAAACCTGGATCTTTGATTGCATTCATGCCAAGCCCAGGCGTGAAACTATGTCGTGGCAATGCGCTGTTGAGAAATGATCGGATATCGTCGCGCAGTTCGCGTTCACCGAGAGTGAGATTGACTGCTTCAAAGTTCATCATCTCATGTGCGCGATCACTCTTGATGTCAGCTGACTTCGGACATCTTGGTACGCGGTTTTGCTTGGGCTAACAAAGAACGAATCACACCATCAATCTCCAGTGGGTCAAGTGGCGGATCTGTGATATGCGGTCCGCGTGTCCAGCCTTGAGCGATTCCGAGTAGTTGTCCGGAGGATTCAATGACTTGACCAGTGACATCAGATGACTGAGACGAGGCCAGCCAAGCGATGACTGGGGCGACCCACTCGGGTCCAAAGCGCTCAAGCATTTCTGACGGGAGTGCTAAGTCTTCAGTGAGGCGGGTGAGTGCACCTGGAGCGACAGCATTGCAAGTCACGCCGTAACGGACTAATTCTTCGGCAGCGATCAGAGTGAAAGTCGCGATGCCAGCTTTAGCGGCCCCGTAGTTGCTTTGCCCTGGATTGCCGTACAGACCCGAGACTGACGTTGTGTTGATGATTCTGGCATCGTTCTTGAGACCCTCTTTGGAGCGATTGCGCCAATACTCCGATGCCACTCGACTAGATGCCCATGTGCCCTTAAGGTGCACCTTGATGACCATATCCCACTCTTCTTCGCTCATTGAGAACAACATCCGATCGCGCAAGATACCAGCGTTGTTCACCACGACATCAAGACCACCGAATGTGGAAATGGCTAATTCGACCATGGCCGTGGCATCGGCGAGAGAACTGGCATCACCTAAGTGCGCTACAGCCTGACCACCACTCGCAGTTATCTCGTCAACGACGTCTTGGGCGGGGTTGCTTCCATGTGTCGCTGTGCCGTCGCGGGCTCCACCAAAATCGTTGACAACGACTTGGGCTCCCTGATTGGCGAGCAGTCGAGCATATTCACGCCCGATACCACGCCCAGCACCCGTGATAGCAACTATTCGTCCTTGGCATATTTTGTTATTTGTCATGATCCGACCCTATTCGCCAACAGCGCTCATTTTGAAGCCGAACATGACGATTGTGTCAAGTCCAGCGCAATGGTTCAGTCAGTTGGTCAGGCACTGCGCTGACGGATGCTCTTGTGCTGCCTCATGACCGATGTTTGGCTTACATTTCCGAGCAACGTTCCGCTCTCTGACCACAGACTTGCGCTGCCATGGCCAAAACCGTTAGCGACTTGATGAACCCGTATGGAGATCAATACCCATTCAGTGGGGACGAGAGTGCCGATGCGAATTGTGTTGTCAAGACTATTGCCAGCGAATGGGGCACCAATAGCATCAGCGAATCCGAGTGGCATGAAGTCACCGATAAAGGCAATGTCGGAAGATGTCACCATTCGAGATCCTTCCCAGCACTTGACCCACAGGGCGAATGAGCCATCACCTTTATTCTTTGATATAGCGATGTCATCAAGTTGTCGGCCATGAGCAAGACGGAAATCACTGAGGTCACCTAGATGTCCAGCCCCCCGTTCGAAAAATCGGTAGCGCGGGCAGTCATTGGGAGCAGCGACGGTGAGCGGTTGGTCCCATTGGTCATCCATGGTGGTGTCACGACTACCCATGGCCGCGTGGGTAGTCAAGATTTCTTGGCCTGATCGGGATAAAACGCAGCGCACCTGGCTTGTGTTATAGCCACTCACTTCAACGTTGACATCGATGTTCAGTGATTCAGTTCCTGGAGCGAACGACAGGTACTGTGCCGTGGCCCAGATAGTTGGTCGTCCAGTAACAATTTCCATAGCGGCTGTTGTTGCTCCGAGACCAGCGCCCCCTTGCAAGGTACCCGCTGGCGTGAGAAGCACCGAGGCCGGGGTCCAATGAAATCGCTTGCCACCATCGGGGAGGTCATCGACGGTATCAAAATTGAAATGATCAATAGCCATATTGTGTCAACGTGGCGTGGAATTGGAAGATGTGCTTCGGGGGCTTGACCAGATCACCTGTGCGGCCTGCTCGATTGCATCTGCACGCGCGATGCGCCCATCATAGAGACCCGAGTAAAACCACAATCTTTCAAGAAGTGCAACAATTGTCAAGCCAAGTATTTCTGGTTGCTCAAGCGTTTTGTTAGAGGCTTTTGAGAGCGCGCCGGAAAGTGAACGACATATTTTGAGGTGACGCTTCATTCCCGCAAGACGAATTTCTTCGTCATTCTGCGCGGCTTGAGTCCAGGCAAAAGCGAAAGCTCCGTGGACATCTAGAAAGGAGAAATATTTGCTCACCCATTGGGTCGTTCCGATGCGCGTGCGACCTAAGTCAGCGAGCTCATCAATCAACGCTGTGACTTCTTGAGCGCTATGTGCCCCTACGGCTAAAAGCACCTCGCGTTTTGTGGGGAAGTAGGTATAGAACGAAGCACGTGATACCTCGGCGATACGAGTGATCTCGTCAATGGTCGTTCCTGCATAGCCGTGGGTCAGGAAGACCTCTCGCGTGGCTTCAACAATTCGCATAATCGTATGCTGAGCACGGGGTCCTAACTCTTGAGCCGGCTGGCGCAAAGAGGCTGGAGGAAGAAATGCTCCGATTCCATTGGTTATTGATTTCTCTACAGACTTTTGGGCTCTGACCATAGTTATTGACGATACTGTTAAGTGGCTGATAACCCACTAAAGAGAGCGCCGATTATCGTCGAATTGAAGTGACCGTTGATGACTTAGGTATTCGGTACTTTGTATTTGGATCCATCCCAGTAATCGCGATTCGCGCATATTTTGCCTTCGGCCAATGAGCCAATAGAAACGCCGGCTACACCCATGGGGTGCATAATCCATTCAATTGCATAATCAGTGTCAGTGCTGTGGTGCCCGATGTATTCGAAGCGTGCGTCGGGGACGTTGTGAAACGAGGCTTCAATGAAACGACGCATATTTTTAGCTCCCTTAGCGCCGTGACCGATGGTTGTGTCATGGTATTCAATATCGTCGGTAAAAAAAGCCATTACTTGATCAACATCAAGGGTCTCCCATGATGCAAGGTATTCGCTGAAAAAGTTAGACATATGCCCCCCGTTGTTTAGTTGTTTAATACTAAGTCACGGCTCTTTAGGTAAACCGAGAATATTTTCGGCGATGATATTGCGTTGAATTTGTGATGTTCCTGCATAGACCGTTCCGCTTCGAGCATTCATGAGGGTGACATCGATCCAGGAGTTGCTGGAGTTTGCTGCACCAGGTTCGTCGGCTCGAAAGTGTTTTAATGGCTTACGCCCTTCGCGAACCATGGCCCGTGCACCTAGTAACTCCAAAGCTAGATCCGCTGCCCTTTGGTGATATTCACTCCAATAAAGTTTTGAAATGGAGGCAGCTGGTCCAATTTTCCCTTCATGGATAATCTGCGTGAGGATGCGATACCCAAGAAAGCGCATCGTCTCCACCTTCATGTGACACCAAGCGATACGGTCTCTGATGACTGGGTCATTGATCCGCCCTACCTCGCGCGCTAATGAAATGATCCGATCAAGTTCAGCTCGGAAAAATATTGGATTAGTAGCGGCCTCTTCACCTCGTTCAAGACCGAGAAGACTATTGGCCACCTTCCAGCCTTCATTTATCGGACCCAACGTATTCTTTATTGAAACGCGGGCATTGGTGAAGAAAACCTCACAGAACTCGTCGTCCCCAGTGAGGGTTCGGATTGGGCGCACTTCAACGCCGGAATGCGGCAGCGGACAGAGTATGAAGGTGATGCCACGATGTTTCGGGGCATCGGGATCTGTTCTTGCCAAAAGAAAAATGCCTGTGCCTTGTAGACCGCAGGATGTCCATATTTTCTGACCGTTAATCACCCATTCATCTCCGTCACAAACGGCATGAAGTTTGATGCTTGCCAAATCAGATCCCGAGTCAGGTTCGCTGTACCCCTGCACCCAGGTGTCCTCGCCCGAGACGATACGTGGTAAATACTTAAGCTTTTGTTCTTCGGTCCCCCAATGAACAAGGGTATTTCCTAACATTTTGACGCTGGTGGTATCTGGGACACGATAAACAGGGACTCCAGCTTTAGCGAACTCTTCGGCAAGTACCACTTGTTCAATTTTTGAGCGTCCTTGCCCGCCGTATTCCTTGGGCCATGTAATGCCGATCATTCCATTCTTGGCCAGAACGTCGCGCCAGTGCTCTATGAAGAGATACGAATCTTGGCGTTCAAGCGCTCCCAGCCCGTGCCAGTCGGCGGGAAGATTGGCCTTGAGAAATGCGCGCACCCGAATGCGAAACTCCTCTGCTTCGGGGGGAAACTTCAGATCCATAGTTTCGCAGCTTGCTGCAGTTTCATAGGGCACCAATTCGAGGAACCACTCGAGTCGCTTGGAGGCGATCTCCGATTTCATGTTCTAAGGTACGCCAATCTCCGAATTCGCGATCGAGGATATAAACCCGTCGGAGATATCGGTGAAATTCGTGTTCCCAGGTAAAGCCGATCGCTCCGTAACATTGCTGAACTTGTGTGCAAGCATTTTCGGCGGCACGACCGGCGAGACATTTAGCCACTAGGGCGGTCCATTCGTCCCCTTGTTCGGCCGCTTCAGTAGCCAAGTTTCCCGCGCCGACAACAAGGCAATGAGCGCTCGCCAAACGATGTTGTAGAGCCTGAAAAACGCCGATCGGTTTTCCGTACTGAACGCGCTGGGCGGTGTATTCGACGGCCGAGGCAACGACATGTCGTCCAATACCAACGAGTTCGGCGGCGATCATTCGACGTCCTGCTGCAACAACGGCAGTACTCGCTTCGGTGCTCAGTCGTGCGACAGATGCAATGGGCACCTCACCGTGGACAAGTCGGCGATTTGCCGAATCATCGGTTCCTTGCAGCGGCGAAATAGTTAGATGAGATGAGGCACAGGTGGACAACTGTTCGCCGGTGAAAAATATGACCTGTGACCCGAGATTCGTTGCGCTCGTGACACCTTCAACTTTGACGGTATCTCCCGAAGTCCGCGGATTGCTCAAAGGAGAGGGAAGCAAAATGCTGTGATTAGGCCCAACACTTGGGTCAGTGAGTGAAGCCACTCGTACCAACTCTGGTCCTAAAGCATCCACGCTTGAGAGTGTTTCACCTTTGATTTCAAATAGCACTCGAAGAGCTGTGGCTGCGTCAACCTTGAGGACCTCTTCCCATCCGAGTTCTTCAAGGCGCCTGACGAATGACTCGTTGTGCCCTTCGCGCATGAGGGCATGGAGGCTAATGCGCAACATATCGAGGGTGTCCTGATCAAGTTTCATCACGTTTAACCTCTCGGCATTCCAAGAACGCGCTGCGCGACTAGGGTTCGCTGAATTTCTTGCGAACCACCATAAATTGGTGCTGCGCGGCTGAACATGAAGTCGTGCCTCAGCCAATCCAAGCTTGGGTCAACTTCAAAACGTTCGCCGAGGTGATATCTAATGGCATCCCACGCTGCTAGTTCAGCGTCAATGAGTAACAGTTTGTCGACTGAAACTTCGGGACCGAGGGACTCTTCGCGAGCAAGACATTCGACGGTGTGGCGTGTCTGTAATCGTAAGGCTGACATCAACGCATAAGCAGCGCCGATATCGGCCGAGTGACGCGGATTAGAGGAAGCGTTTTGGAGTGCTTGTTCCAACCTTTTGTGAAAACGACCTTGCTGCAACCAGCCCCAAGCACCGCGTTCCCATTGCAGCATGTACATCGCAACTTCCCACCCCTGACCGAGTTGGCCGATCACACGATCTGCAGGAACGAAAGCTCCATCAAGGAAAATTTCTGAAAAATGATTCTCACCATCCTGTGCTGTGATCGGTCGCACCTCGGCACCTTCTTGATCTACGTCAACGAGGACCATAGTGAGTCCTTTATGCCCTGGTCCGCCAGAACGTGCGAGTAAGACTGATCGATTTGATAAGTGCCCGAGAGTGGACCAAACCTTTTGACCGTATAGCCGATATCCATCTCCATCAGGCTCAAGGCGGGTTCGCAAACTAGCTAGGTCACTGCCAGCGTCGGGCTCGGAAAAGGCTTGCGACCAGATGTCGTCGCCGCGGAGCAAACCGGGTAGCAATGTCTCGGCAAGATGCGGTGAGTACACCAACAAGACGGGTACCAGAATCTCGAGCGTGGTGTATGGCTCGGGGATCTGAATATCAAGGTCCCATAGCGTTTGAAACATGGCCGCGCGAAAGCGCGGGTCACCACCAAATCCACCGGCCTTCTCGGGCCAGCCGAGTCGTGACCAACCTGAATCAAAAAGTAAGGATTGCAATCCAGAGAGGTGTTTTGTGGAGGCTTCAAGACTTGGCGTGTGGTAACCGATGTAGGGAGTAGCTAATGGTTCTTGACTGAGAAAAATACGAAGCGCGTCACCATAAGCAGAAGGTGAATCAAACATTGACGCGTCGGGAATCATGTAAATCTCCTTTTAAGAACTGAGGTATGTCTGAGCAAACTCTCCAATGAAATTGGCAGCCATCGGATGGGGGCCTCGGGGACCAGACAACACCATCCAAGTCGCTCCGAGTTCAGCAATTCGTCCGAGTGTGTCACGGTGGCGTTCGACCTCCACTGAGGTTTCATAGATTGACGAATCCGAGTACGACAGAACGATGTCAAGGTTTGTAAATCGATCCCCAGCGAGTCGCTTGAGCATGTGTAATCGATCAACCACATCATCAACTGAAGTCATCGATGGAGAGCGCACGGTAGAGAACATCCCTTCGGGTCCGATCAGTGGCATCCATCCTTGAGCTCGTTCCGCAACACGACGAATCGTCAGTGAAGCATTGCCACCAATCCAGATTGGAATGGGTTGTTGTACCGGTCGCGGAAGACCGATGGTGTCACGGCAACTGAAATGTGTACCTTGATAGTCAAAAGGTTTGCCTGCCCAATGCAGTGGCAAGACGTCAAGAGCTTCATCGAAAAGTACATTGCGTTCTTCAAAGTCCACGCCGAGAGCAAAGTATTCGGCTTTGAGATAACCGGTGCCCACCCCGAGGATAAAGCGACCGTTAGATAATTTGTCGACAGTGGCAGCGGATTTCGCTAGGGAGAGAGGGTTGCGGTAGGGGAGAACTGCCAGGTATGTGAGTAACTTCAGGCGACTGGTCACGGCGGCGACATGCGCCAGGGCAACAAACGGATCGAGGCTTTGGTGACCACCAGTAGACAACCATTTTGCGGTCGGTGCTGGATGCTCGGTGAAGGAGAAGCCATCCCAGCCATGTGCTTCGGCCAAAATAGCGAGTTCTGATACTGGTCCAGCATCAAGCATGTCACCTTCTAAGCCGTTGAAATCGGGGTATTGAAAGATGAACTTCATAGAGAAACCTTACTTGATACTTATGTCAAGTTCTTCCTCGCCGAAGCTAGGTGAATGGCTTCAACCTGTTATTTTAAATTCACCATCGTGAAGTTGAGCGAAGTCTGTCGCCCTCAAGAAGGGGGTGGAGATCTGTAGTGCTGTAAAACCGATGATGGCAATATGTTGGAAAACCCCTCATCAGGCCAATTCAGCCAACCAGCTGAAGCGAAGGTACCACCGTCGGGATGCAAAGTCATTCCCGTCATATAGGACGATAGTCCTGATGCGAGGAAAATGACGGCGTTGGATATATCAGAGGGCGTTCCTAGTCGCCCCATGGGAACAGAAGTGTGAATATTTATTGGGTTAAGCATCGGATGACTTGACTCGGTGCTGCCGATACCCAGCATATTTGGAGTTGGTGCTAGGTCTGGTGCAACATTGTTGACCCGAATCCCCTCGGGTGCTAACTCAATAGCCAATGAACGCGCAAACTGAGCGACCGCTGCTTTAGCTGCCGAATACACGGCGAAGTTTGGTGCAGCGCGGTAACCCTCAATCGTTGTGATATTGATGATGCTCCCTGCGCGACCGCCGGCACGCATGGCAGGCACAGCGCGCGATGTGGCTTGGAGAACATGTGTCAGATTGGTGCGAATGAGAGCATCCCAGGCACGTTCACTTTGTTCGGTGAAAGCCCCCTTGAAGGTTCCGCCGACGACATTGACGAGTATGTCGAGGCGCTTCCATTTATCGGCGACAGCCTCGAAAAGGGCGTCAAGGTCATCTGATTTGTGGACATCTCCAGTGTGCACAATCGCCTCAACGCCGCGTGAAATGAGTTCTTTGGAAATACGCTTTGTGGCAGCCTCGTCGCGGTCAATAAGCGCGATGTTCACGCCGTTACTGGCCAGGTCAAGGGTAATAGCTTCACCAAGACCTCCAGCGCCCCCAGTGATGATCGCTGTCTTGCCGATCAGATTGGCGCGGTCCAACCACCATCGTCCCGATCGATCCTCTGCATCAACTTGGCTCATATCCGGACTCCTATTCGTCTTCCTTTGGCATTCTGACATAATTGTCAAGTACAAAGATGAACAGCATTCGTTGGAGGAGAGACATGGACTTACAGATGCGTGGCAAAAGGTTTCTGGTTGTGGGTGGAACAGCAGGCATTGGGCTCGCGGCAGCATCGGTCCTAGCCGCGGAGGGGGCAAGTATTGCTGTGATTGGACGAAATCAGCAGCGACTTGATGAAGCAGTGGAGCATCTTTGTGTTGGGGCGACTTCAGAGGTATTCGGGGTGCGGGGTGATGTCAGCACTCATGCTGGAGCGCTCGATGCGGTTAATCGAGCGGTTGAATTTTTGGGAGGGCTTAACGGGGTGGCCATAACAACTGGTCTGATTGGTCATGAACCGATTGCCATTTCCGATGCTCGGTGGGTTGAAGTTTTCAGCGATGTTTTCATGGGTACCGTTCGCGTGGTGGAAGCTTGTCTGCCATATCTTGTGAGTACACAAGGCTCCATTGTGACTACAGCCGCCTATTCAATTCGAGCACCAGAGATAGCTCGTCTTCCCTATGCATCAATGAAAAGCGCGGTCGCAACATTTACCAAGGGCATCGCCAAGGCCTACGGTCAGGAGGGTGTACGCGCTAACTGCGTGGCTCCTGGAGCGATTGAAACAGCATCCCTGACTGCTTTACGGCGCCATGTTTCAGAGACAAAAGGCATTCCGTATAACGAGGCCTTGGAGCGAGTGATGGTTGATGAATGGCATCTTGATATTGCGTTACAAAGACCAGGTCGCGCAACTGAGGTAGGAAATCTCATCGCATTTGTTTTGTCTGATCTCGCCGCTTATATGACTGGAACATTGATCAATATTGATGGTGGGACAAACTTTTAATCACTTCCAAGGCAAAGATTATGAATAAGTCTTGCGTGATTATTTAGAAGGTGATTTCTCGTTGGGTGGCTAACATCGCCCGATGCTCGGGAGCCGCAATATTGATCAGCCGACGGGAGCGTTCGGCGTCATTGATATCGCGAAGGTCTGCGACCCCGTGTTCGGTGACCACAAATTGAATATCGGATCGTGCTGTGGAGACGACCTCACAACGATTGACGATGTTGGATATGCCGTTGGCGGTGGTTGATCGAACGGCAATAATTGACATGCCGCCGACTGATCGTGAGGCACCAGTACAGAAGTCGGCATGTCCGCCGAGGGGAGCGATAATACGCCCGCCAATTCTTTCGACATTGACGTCTCCATCTAGCGATACCTGCAAGGCCGTATTGCAACTGACGAAACGTGGCTTAGACGACAAGATGGTGAGATCATGTGTTTCAGTGACCGAGACAAGGCGCAACATCTTGCTTTGAGCAAGGTGTAGCAATCCATCTGCGCCCCAGGCGTAGGCCGCTGTGATGGGACCAGTGAGGAGACCTCTGGTGTTCAATTGAGCCATTGATTCGGTGGCGAGTCCCGACCAGATCGATATCGGTCGCTGAATTGAGGCGGCGATACCATCGCCAAATCCCCCCGAACCGAACTGCATTGTGGGTTCATCGGGGAGAAGTTCGACGACGCGTTTGCCGATCAAAACATCAATGTCGTCGGGAGGGCGCGCCGTCACACTTTTGGTCAATCCCGCTGGTGGGCGCGATATGGTGGCGATGATATTGCCCTCGATCAGTGGACCGCCGAGGTCGGGAGATTCATTGTCAACCTCAATGACAACTAATCGAGAATGACGGGCGAGAACGTCGTTGGATCCTACGCTCGCTCCGTGTGCGTAGCCAGATCCGCGTGGGACACCAGAGATGAGAGCGATGTCTGGTGGGTTCGCTTCAATGAAAGGTCCGATGGCCGAAAGTCGCATCGTGAGTGCGACAACGCGACCTTCGTTGATGGGTTTGGTCAGCGCATACCCAGCTACAAGTGTGGTCCCCTTGAAGTTGGGCTCTTGCAACCAGGAATGTGGTTCGATAGTCCAACCGAGGAAGATCTCATGGGCGGTATCGGAAGGATACCCAGCAGCCAATAAAAGTAATTTTGGTGGGGTGCGAGGCGCGCCTGGACCATCAGCGTAGAAAATACGCAATGGTCGATTCATCTTCCTGGTGCTCTCGGAGTCATGCCCCGTGAAGTATTCATCCGCTGGATTTCCTTCGCTTGGTACGAATAAGACTGTACTGTCGTCTCCCATGTACGCGGGATACTGCTATGCAACTTGAGGGAACTATTTGTGTTGTAACTGGCGGTGCCAGCGGTATCGGTCGTGCTCTCGCTTTTGAGTTCTCGCGTCGTGGTGCCGCTGGAGTAGTAATCGCTGATATTGATGGAGAGTTGTGTGCCAAGGTCGCCGAACGCATCGAACCTGTCGTACCAACACTTGCGGTTACCTGTGATGTTGGCGATCCGTTAGCAGTTCAGGATCTTGTGGATCGTTCGATGAAACATTTCGGTCGCATTGATGTCTTCTGCTCAAACGCCGGATATTCCGATCCTGTGACATGGGACCTTTCTTCTCCGATTGAAGTCTTTGAGAATGTCACGCGAGTTAATTTGATGGCTCATGTATCTGCCGCTCAGGCGGTGCTCCCGAGCATGGTGGAACGCGGGTCTGGCTACTTACTACAGACGCTCTCATCAGCCGCACTGATTTCTGGTCCAGCTGCTGCGGGCTACACCTTAACGAAATTCGGTGCTTTGGGCTTCGCCGAGTGGATCGCCATACATTATCGGCAGCATGGGGTTCGCGTTTCGTGCATTTGTCCGAACGCTGTTTATACCGCCATGTTCGGTCGATCAAAGGATCTTGACACTCCGGTTGTTTTACCAGTGTTAGATGAAATAGGCGAGATGTTATTACCTGAGGATGTGGCGGCGATGGCGGCAGATGTTATGGAAGGCGAGGAAACATTTCTGATACTTCCACATGATCGTGTTGGTAAATCTTTTCAACGTAAAGCTAATAATTATGACCAATGGATTGAACGTACCGCATCAAGAATCACGTCCTTGCGCCCTAATGATCCCGGTTTGAGGTGAAACGTTGAAAGATTCATTGCACCAAATTCCCCTGATTGGTGAATACCAGAACATGGGTGATGCATTCGTGGCGGTAGCTCAGCAGTTCCCTGAGGTGCTTGCATATGTTGAGGGTGATCAGCGGATGACTTTTGCTGAGTGGTTTCGACGATCGGACGCGCTGGCTACAGATCTCTTATGTGGGGGCCTGCAAGCGGGCGATGTGGTTTCAATACTCCTGCCGTCTTCGATTGATTACGCCGTGATGTTTGGTGCATCTGTACTTGCGGGCGCTGTGGTGACGGGATTGAATACGCGCCTCGGGGTCAAAGAAGTAGAGGCGATCTTGGGTCAACTTCATTCGCACACAATTGTGGTGGATCCCGATTCGTTCAGTTTCCCCGTTGTTGATTTCGCGCAACGAGCGCCGCATCAGCGAATCCTGCTGCGTGCGCACATGAAGACTTCAAGAGGCGGGGAGGAGACTCAATACCATCGGGTTCTTCGCAAGAGTGATGATCCCGTTGTCATCATCTGGACAAGCGGTACAACTGGGATACCAAAGGGAGCATGGTTTGATCATCGTTCAATGCTTGCTGCTGTCGCCAGTGCGGGAGTGATGAGCCGTGGCTTCGACGTCAAATTAGTAAGCACACCATTTGCTCACGCGGGTTATATGGCTAAAATGTGGGATCAAATCGCTTGGGTCACAACGGCGGTGATTAGTCCTCAGCCCTGGTGCGCCGCAGATATGTTGCGTCTCCTGATTGATGAACGGGTGACGGTGGCCGGAGGTGTACCCACACAATGGGCCAAGCTCTTGCAAGAGCCGGGGATTGATTCTGCAGACCTTTCGCATCTCCGACTGGGTTTGGTTGCGACTGCTCCGGCATCTCCGGAACTCATTGAGCGGGTTGCAGCAACGATCGGTTGCCCGCTAGTGGTGAGGTACGCGATGACAGAGTCGCCGAGTATCACTGGGACGCAACCGCATGATGACCCTCAAGTCCAGACGCGAACGGTGGGTCGAGCGCAGTTTGGGATGTCAGTGCAAGTGATTGATGGGGATGGTCATCAAGTGCCAGTTGGTTCTGTCGGACGAGTGCGGGTTCGTGGATCTTGTGTTATGCGGGGCTATTGGAATAACCCAACCTTGACAACAGCGTGTCTTGACACAGAAGGTTGGTTGACTAGTACCGATCTCGGGCGTTTTGATGCATTGGGTAATCTTGTATTAGTTGGACGGACAAACGACATGTACATCAGGGGTGGGTACAACGTGTATCCCGTGGAAATCGAGAATTTATTGGCTGAGCACCCAGCGGTTGATCGGGCAGCTGTGGTCGGTGTCCCGGCGGCGGTGATCGGTGAAATGGGGGTGGCCTTTGTCGTGCCCGTTGATTTTCAATCTCCACCGACGCTCAACGATGTGAGGTTTTGGGTTAGTCAGCACCTCGCTGATTACAAGATGCCTGATCGTTTAGAAATCGTTAGCGAACTCCCGCTAACTGCCATGATGAAGGTGGACCGTCAGGTCTTAATTGAACTCGCAGAAGGTACCGGGGGGTTTCTCCAATGAATTGGCACAACACCGAGAACGGAATCAGATAATGGCTCACGAGCGCGAACTGCCAGTCGTGGAGGAAGAAACGCGTCCCTATTGGGAGGCGGCCAAACAGGGACGTTTGTTGATCAAAAAATGCAATGACTGTTCCGAAGTGCACCATTATCCACGACCCTTTTGTCCCACTTGTTGGAGCGAAAATGTGGGATGGTTGGAGACCAGTGGCCGCGGTGTGCTGTACACCTACTCCGTAGTCTTTAGAAATGATTTAGCGCCTTTTAATGAATGGGGGACCTATGTTCCGGCAATTGTGGAACTTGCCGAAGGACCCCGTTTGATGACAAACATCATCGACTGCGAGCGAGACAACCTTTTCGTCGGAATGCCTGTTCAGGTGGCTTTTCGTGATCTCAACGAAGAATGGGCTGCTCCAGTCTTTCGTCCGATCTGACCCCTGACCCCGAACGACTCTGTGAAATAGAAGTAAATTGACGGCTATATTTGGGTGACAGTAGTGTCAGAAGTAGCAAGTTGCCGACGATGGGGAGTGTTATGAAGATTGAAGACATGATCATGGTCAGTATTGATGACCATGTGATCGAACCACCGGATGTGTTTGAGAATCACATGCCCGAAAAGTACAAGGCCGATGGTCCAAAATTTGTGCGTCTTGAAAATGGGCTAGATCAATGGGTCTTCCAGGGTGAGGTGATGGGTACTACGGGTCTCGGAGCCGTGGCTTCATGGCCCCGAGATGAATGGAGTTTTGAGCCAGTCGGTCACGCAGAGATGCGTCCCGGTTGTTATGACATTCACGAACGCATACGCGACATGAATGCCAATGGAGTGCTTGCCTCAATCAACTTTCCAACTGCTTCAGGCTTTGCCGGCGCATGGTTAGCGGGCAAACCGGATAAAAAACTTGGAGCAATCGCGGTATCGGCATACAACGATTGGCAGATTGATGAGATCGCTGGACAGTATCCGGGACGAATAATTCCCATGGGCGTCGTTCCCCTTTGGGACACCGATGCGTGTGTGCGTGAACTTGAACGCATCGCTGCTAAGGGATGCACCACTGTTTCATTTCCAGAAACTCCTTATTCCAATGGCTTGCCTGGTTTTTATGGAGATCACTGGGATTCTGTTTTGGAAGCGGCCGAGCGATTGGGCATTGTTTTGTCAATGCATATTGGTGGAGCATTTGGTTTGATCCAACGTCCCGAAGGTGCGCATATGGATCAACTGATCGTTTTATCAGCGCAGTTGTCTGGAATCGCGGCCACTGACTTGATCACTAGTGGCACGTTCAAAAAGTTTCCAAATCTCAAGATCGCTCTCTCAGAAGGTGGCTTCGGGTGGGTTCCATTTTTGCTTGACCGCATGGATAAGCATATGTGGAACCAGTCATGGACCCATCTTGATATTGGGGCCGAGACGGCCACGGAGATTTGGAAGAAGAATTTCTTGGCCTGCTTCATTACTGAGCCAACGACCTTGAGGGTATTAGATCGAATCGGTGTGGATACGGTCGCTTGGGAATGTGATTACCCGCATTCAGATTCAACCTGGCCGCATTCACCCGAAACTTTGATGAAAGAACTCGTAGCAGCAGATATTTCGGATGAAGTTATCAACAAACTCACATGGGAAAACGCGTGTCGCTTTTACAACTGGGATCCGTTTAAAAATACGCCTCGCGAGTTGGCAACGGTGGGCGCGTTGCGCGCGCTGGCGACTGATGTAGATGTTTCAGAAACTCGCAAGGCTGTTTACCGCGAAAAGTATGCAGTGAAGATGGCTGGCTGAACTTAGCGCAACCAGCCGCGCTGACCTAGTTCGGGGTGAAGAACATCAGCATCCCAAAGTAATTGGCCAGTCGTTGTATCGGCTTTCATGAGCGCTACCCGAATCGTTGCTTCAGCAAAATCTTCGGGGCTCGCCCAATCGGTATTTCCTGCCATGGCGTAAAGATTCCCTGGTGTCATGATTGGCTCCGAAGGCGACAGCACATTGACAGATATCGAATGGATCTGCATTTCTTGAGCTACGCACTGGGTGAGATGGTGGAGGGCTGCTTTGTTCCCGCCGTAAGCGATCGGTCCTGGTGTCCCCGCGGCAGCATACGGCCCTTCGCCTGGTAGCAGTCCGGCAATTGAACTGATGTTGATGATTGAGCCAGCACGTTGAGCGATCATGTCAGGTAGGACAAGTTGCATCAGCCGATAAGCCGCGAAAAACCCGACATTCATGTGGCGTTGAACTCCCGAAATCGGAAAATCTACAAATGAACCAAAGGGACCCCGCGGCTTAGATTTCATCGCTGATGTGCCTGAGTCATTTCGCCCACTGTCACTAGCTTTGGGCGGACGACCAGGAACTGTGATAGCTGCGTTGTTGACCAAGATGTCAATACTTCCGAAGGCTTCGACGGAGTGCTGATAAGCGAGTTCTACTTCATCAGGATTGCCGAGATCAGCTGGTATTGCCACGGCTCGCCCACCAAAACTCGTAATTTCCGCCACTGTTTCGTGAATTGTTCCCGGCAACTTTTCGTTCCACTGGCTTTCACTTCGGGCGACAACTGCCACATTGGCACCCTCTCGAGCAAACGCAATTGCTATCGCCTTACCCATGCCACGACTTGCCCCTGTCACTATTGCCACGCGGCCGCTCAGCCGAAGATTTGGATTGTCCATCATGAATATCCTTTTAGATGCCCAGAAGCATGGTTCCGTTGGAACAGAACCAACCACCAGTACCACTCACGCAGGCGATCTTGGCGTCAGGAACTTGTATTGCTCCGGCTTGTCCGCGTAGTTGACGTGTGGCCTCAACGATTAAAAAGAGTCCGCGCTGACCAGGATGGCAAGCCGACAGTCCACCACCATCTGTATTCGTCGGAAGTGAACCTCCGCGCCGTAGATGTCCTTCGGCGACGAATGGTCCACCTTCACCCTTCGCACAGAACCCGAGGTCTTCAAGGGTGATCAACAACATGTAGGTGAAAGCGTCATACAGTTGGCAAATATCAACATCAGCAGGTGTCAGCCCAGCGCGTTGAAAAGCCATTTTGCCAGCAATGGCTGCTGGACCAGTCGTGAAGTCTGCCCACTGGCCCATTGAGATATGCGAGGTTGATTCGCCTGTCCCGAGAATCCACACTGGCTGATTTTTTAGATCTGGTATTCGATCTTCGGCAACTAAAATGACGGCTGCTGCTCCATCTGAGCGGATGCAACACTGCAGTTTGGTGAAGGGATCGGCAATCATTGAACCCGATAAAACATCATCGATCGTGATTGGCTGACGTTCAAGCGCTTCAGGATTCAGTTCAGCATTAAAGCGCGCTGAGACCGCGATTTCAGCGAGCTGCTCAATGGTCGTGCCGTACTCGTGCATATGTCGTCGCGCAGCCATCGCATATTTTGAAATCAAAGTATGCCCGTACGGTGCTTCCCACTGCATAGGACCGCGTGCGCCCCAGTCAAGATTGGCAGTTCGGAGGTTATTTTTTAGGTCTGCGCGTGCCGTCGAACCGTAGGCCAGGATGATGACATCGGCATGGCCGGCGCTGATGGCGTCAGCGGCATGTGCAGCCATGATTTCCCAGGATGATCCTCCGACTGCGGTGGAATCAACCCAGCGAGGCACGATTCCCAAATACTCAGCGACATCAACAGGCGGCATGGTGCCCAGACCAGTTGATGCAAAACCGTCGATGTCTTGTGGCTTGAGCCCAGCATCTGCGAGTGCACGGCGACAAGCTTGAGCAATCAGGGCGTAAGGGGTGAGATTGTCAATTTTTCCCACATCAGACAGGGCCACGCCAGCGATTGCTACGCGTCGACCAGAAGTACGACTCATAGTGCAAACCTAGTTGACGGCGTTAGTGATTGATGCATATCTGTTTTCTCAAGAACGAAACGCTAAAGAAAGGTCTGCGTGAGCGCCTATGATTCGCAGAGTCAATATCGTTGTTCTGGATCGAATCAATCTTTGAGGAGCCGTTATGGCAGGACGTTTAGAGGGTCGTATAGCCTTGATCTCGGGGTCGACACGCGGTATTGGTCGTTCGATTGCCGAGTTATTTGCAGCCGAAGGTGCCAAGGTTGCAGTCACGGGACGCACCGTGGATAAAGGCGAGAAAGTGGTTGCGGGTATTCGTGACCGCGGGGGACAAGCGGAGTTCTTTGCGCTTGATATCTCTCGTGAAGAAAGCGTCCGTGAGGTGATGGAGGCAGTGGCTGCGCGGTTTGGCGGATTGACAACGCTCATCAACAATGCCGCACCGACATCTGAGGTTGCCAACACTGTGAAGCCGATTGTTGAATACACAACCGAAGAGTGGAATTCGATCGTGACCGGCACCTTGACGGGGAATGTCTTTTGGGCCAGCAAATACGCATGGCCATTTCTTCGAGTTTCCGATGGGGCGGCGATCGTCAATATCTCCTCAGGTCAATCAATGCGAGGCTTCACCGGATTTGGGGCATACGGTGCTGCAAAAGGAGCCATGAATAGCCTCACGCGCACTCTCGCCGTTGAGGGGGCTCCGCTTGGTATTCGGTGTAACTGCATAATTGTCGGTCGGGTTGTATCTGGTCGGGGTGATTCAGGCGTCGGAATGGCCGCTGGCAAACCATGGGGAATTGGTCACCCTATGCAGATCGCCTCAACTGCTCTTTTTCTGGCATCCTCGGAGTCAAGCTTCATCAACGGTGACCTCATCACGGCTGATGGCGGAGTGATCATGGATGGGGATGTTTATACCCAATGATTTTTCGAAAAGTCGCGATTTGAAATTTGAACTTTTAGGTGACACTTGTGTCAGAATGAAGAAATGACCGAAGCTTTCATCGTTTCCGCTGCCCGCACCCCGATTGGTCGGGCTCACAAAGGTTCTCTGATAGATGTTGATGCCGCCCAGTTAGCGATGGTTGCTTTGAGTGGGGTGATTGAGCGCTCGGGTGTAGATCCCAAACTTATTGATGACATTGTATTGGCCGAGTCAATGCAAGGTGGCGGGGTCATAGCACGGTATGTGGCTAATAAACTTGGCCTCACGGATGTTCCTGGCTTGGCCAACAATCGCCATTGTGCTGCCGGCTTGAGTGCGATTCAGATTGGCGCCGCAAGTATTCGCGCCGGGATGGACACAATCGTCCTTGCTGGTGGAACTGAGAGTATTAGTTCGACTCCGATGCTGATGAAATCGGTTCCGGCATCTTCTCGTAATCCACAACAGTGGGCACCTGAATCTCATCCTGATTCACCGCAAGCGCCAGCATGGGATATGAGCATCACTGTTGGTGAGAACACGGCTCGCGAAGCTGGTGTGACACGCCTCCAATCAGACGAGTGGGCATTTCATTCGCATCAAAGGGCATTCGCTGCGGCCTCTAGTGGTCGGTTTGATGATGAGATTGTGCCCGTGGAAATTAGTGATGGTGAGGGTGGCACCAAGATGTTTCGACGCGATGAGCATCCTCGTGGTGATACAACCATGGAGCGACTAGGTGCATTAAAACCCTTACACCCCGAGATCCCCAATGCGACGGTCACCTCTGGCAACTCTTCTGGGCTTAACGACGCGGCTGCTGCAGTCATGATGATGAGTGATCAAGCCGTTCGTGCGCATGGCATCAAGCCGCTGGCACGAGTGGTTTCATGGGCCTCTGTCGGGATTGACCCTGTGTTGACAGGGTTGGCTCCAACCCGTGCCATTCCCAAGGCTTTGATGCGCGCTGGCATGGAACTTGGAGATATCGACCTTTTTGAAATCAATGAGGCTTTTTGCTCTATGGCTGTTGCTTCAACGCGCATCCTTGGCATTGATCACTCGATTGCTAATGTCAACGGCTCGGGGTGTGGGCTTGGTCATCCGATCGCTGCTACAGGCGCGCGGATGGTGGTGAGCATGATCCACGAATTACAAAAGCGCGGTAAAAGTGTTGGTTGTGTTGCTATGTGTGCTGGCGGTGGAATGGGTTCCGCTCTTGTTCTGGAATTGTTATGACAGTGGCCGATGACATCGGTCGCCACGACGCCGACGGCATTATCACCTTGACTTTCACAAGAGATCAAAAGTTGAATGCGGTAACTGACGAGATGCTCGATGTCATTCGCCAAGCAGTTCGGGACCTTGGAGATTGGGAATCGAATCGGGCCCTCATTATTACTGCTCAGGGTCGTTACTTCACTGCCGGTAAGGACATTGGTGAAATGGGAGCACAACCCGAATCTGGGGTCGCACTGCGACACAACTATCGTCGCCTGCACGAACTCTTTGACGAAATGGAACGACTTGAAAAGCCTGTCATTATTGCCGCTCAGGGACCATGCCTCGGCATTGGCGTAGAGATGGCCTCATCATGCGATTTCAGATTTGCGAGTGAAAAAGCCATCTTTGGATTGCCCGAGGTGGCAAATCTTGCAGTATTGCCTGGTTCGGGGGGCATCAGCAGGTTTACGCGTCTCGTGGGACCACATTGGGCTCGTTGGGTTGCTGTGGCCGGAGAAAACGTTTCTGCAGAATTGGCGCTGACGATGGGATTTGTTCATCAGGTATTGCCCGAAGAAGGTTTTCACGAAACAGTGCAGGCTTGGACGCGAAAGTTGATTTCCTTTTCTGCCGAGGCAATTGGCCTCGGCTTTATTGCTATTGATGCTGCTGTTGACAGTGATCGCCGGACTGCGCGACACATTGATCGGATGGCTAACACTCATTTGATGCACACCCAAGAACACCTCGATAAAATTGCGAAGTTTCAAAAGCGAGTGGCGCGCTAACCCCTAAAGGATGCCACAGTGGGCCCCAGTAACTCGGGTGCCGAACCGTGAATCACGATCTCATCTGCGCCGTGTGCAAGATAAGTATGGAGTTTTGCTGCGCACGCGCTGGAAGAACCCACTGCGGATGCCTCATACAACCAGTTTCGAGGGATGCTTCGGCCGACCTCGGCTAGTTGATCTTTAGAGAACAAATTATCAGCGGCACCTTTGAGGTTCGCCAGCATTGGATGAGCTCGCAATGTTGCAAGGTCTGCAACATCCCAACCATTAGTTCTCGCCAGCAACTCTCCAAAGTGAGGGATTTGATAGTAGGTGACGGCGCGCCCTCCGACGATTTTGAGCTCGTCTTCTTCGGGGAGGTCGGGAGCAGTGACAACAGTGGCAAAGATACGTACTGAGCGTGGATCACGCCCTGCCTGACGCGCTGCCTGGCGAACGATTGCGCTTGATCGTGAGACGGCAGCGGGAGTGAGAAACGGGTGCAAAAGCACGCCATCAAAATGCGCGCCAGCAATTTGCAGAGTTTTAGGACCAATGGCGGCAAGCACAAGGGGTGGAATTGCGACATCAGGGATATCGGGCAATCTCATTGCTGGAAAACGCCCAGCCGGCCCGTCGTAAGATACTTTTCGTCCGGCGCAAAGCTCACGATGGATGCGGGCTGAGTCAATCAATGCCTGATTGGTCATATTTGGCAGACCCGCCGATCTCCACGCGTATTCCACGGATCGTCCAACTCCTAAGAGAAAACGCCCGTTACTTATTGCCTGAGTGGTCATCGTCATACTTGCAAGAACGAGAGGGTGGCGAAACAGGAAATGGCTAATTCCAGTGGCAATTTGAATGCGCGAGGTTATTGCGGCGATGGCCCCGCTGAGTACGGCGAGGTCCTTGGTGCCGTAGCGCTCGCTCAACCAAATAGTTTGTAGGCCCACCCTCTCCGCTGTTCTGGCTTGTTCAAGTGCCGGCATGGGATCGTTGACTCGACCCGGCAGGGCATAAGCGCCGAGTTGATTTGTGTTCACCCTCTGGCTGGTGTCGGTCATAGGGCTATTCTGACAGATATGTCTACCGCTATTCCCCAACGTGATCCAGAAACGACAGCATTGCTACTTCGAGAATGGCTTTCTGTGAAGTTGGTTGGGGCTGGAACCGTTATGGCTGAGGATAGTCAAGCGGTCAAGATCATCAACTTGGATGTTCCCAAGGCCGGCTTCTCCAACGAGACGATTTTGGCAACTGCGCAGTGGAGGACTCCTTTGGGAGAAATCCACGAAAGAGAAATTGTCTTGCGCATTGAACCAACACGTCACCAATTGTTTCTTGCTCCCGACGCCTTGCGTCAGGCTGCTGTCATGAATGTTCTACAACCTTATATTCGAGTTCCTGAGGTTTTATTTGCTGAATCCCGAGCAGATATTTTAGGGGCACCCTTCTATGTCATGCAGCGAGTGCGCGGCAAGGTCACCTCCGATGTGCCGAGTTGGCATTCGCGAGGTTGGGTTACCGAACTTAGTGAGGTTCAGCGATCTGAATTGCATGACAATGCACTGCGTGAATTAGTCAAGCTTCACCGCGTTGATACCTCGGACCATGCCTTTGATTTTCTCCGTACCGAGGGCAATGTCAATGACTTACAGCACTATGTCTATTGGTTGGAACAGATGTATCAGTGGTGCGAACCAGTACGTGTTCATAGCACCGATGTGATTGAGATGGCGATGCGTTTCATCACTGACGAGATACCAGACGACCCTCGGAGCGGATTGGTTTGGGGTGATGCGCGCATGGGAAATATCTTGTTTGACGATTCTCGAAAAGTAGCCTCCATGCTGGACTGGGAAGGAGCCACCCTGGGGCCTTGCGACATTGATGTGGCTTGGTGGGCTTTGTTCGATGAGTTCTTGTGTGAGTCTTTAGGGATTACTCGGCTGAGTGGAATTGTTCCGCGTCGCGAAATGTATCTGCGCTACTGCGACTTAGGTGGAGAGATCTCCCCTGCTATTGGCTATTTTGAAGTCTTAGCGGGTCTGCTATTTACCCTCATCAATAGCCGTTTAGCGCATCTTTTAGTGGAGTCCGGAGCATCCACTGAGACCTTCGCTGCCAGCATCGTTGACCGTGCCGCCAAGCTGACGCGGCAAGCAATTGAGCGACTTTCGTGATCCGAATGACATTGAAAGAAATATTGACCGATTTTTAGTGACAACCCTGTTCCATGGTGCTACTGTCGCTCTTAGGCGATTTCTGACACTGATGTCGCCAATAAAAAGGGGGACGGAAGTGGCAACTTTGGGCGTTCTATTGGTCTTGGTACCAGGCGCCTTCTTGCCATTTTTCCACCATGACTGAAGGGAATGATTTAGATGAAAAGCATTAATTTTCGTAAAGGATTAGCAGCATTAGTGGCTTTTGGCTTTCTGGCGGCGGCCTGCGGAGGAAGTGATTCGGGTTCAACTACTGAGGCACCTACTACTGAGGCACCTACCACTGAGGCACCAGTCACTGAGCCGCCAGTCACCGTGGACTACACCGCAATGGGCTTATGGAACGACGGTCCATGCGATGCAACCAAAGAAGAATTAGTCATTGGTTTGCAGACGGTGTTTGAGTCAGCGGTTTTGACATTGAAGGACCAAGCACAATCTCTTGAAGCGACTGCCGTGGGATTCAATAGTCGTGGTGGCGCTAACGGTCACTGCATCAAGATCGTTACCTGTGACGACGGAGCTGACCCAAACAAAGCAGTCGAATGTGTACGCACACTTGACGACGCTGGCGTTTCGGTTACCCTGAACGACACTACGTCAGTAGCTGGGAAAGATGTCTCAGCAGGTTATGCAGCTGCTGGAATTCCTCGCTTTGCTCTGAGCCCTGGGCAAGACGATTACCCTGACACAAACAGCTATCCATTTGGTGGTGGCGGTACCGGAACAACCTTAATGATGCCGAAGGCTCTTATCACCGCTGGTCTCAAGAAGATAGCGATCATCCGCGTTGACATCCCAGCTGGTTCAGCATTACTCGGATTGTTCACCACCCTGTACACCAAGGATGGCGTCGAGTTTGTCGCCGACTTACCGGTGCCCGCTGGAACTACCGATTACAGCCAGTTCATCATCGCTGCTCAAGATGCAGGTGCTGAGGGAATTGTGATGCCGCTCGGTGGCCAGGAGGCAATTCAGGTGGTCAATGCGGCCAAGCAACTTGGTAGCACGATTAAGATTTCAGGCTCAATGGGAACATTCCCATTGTCTGACATTCGTTCCTTAGGCGATTATGCAGCAAACGTTATTCTTAACTCGGAGAACACTCCGATCTATGAGAACGATGATGTTTCAGCTGTTGCTCGCGCTGACCTTGAGTCAACTGGTGTTGCCGAATTAGCGGGAGCAAATATCAAGAACAGTCCATACCGTTCATGGATCGGTATGTACGCGTTGTTGTACATCTTGCGCCAAGCTCAAACTGAGGATTTCAGTCGTGCGAATATCAAGGCTCTGATTGAGGCGTCGGGAGCCATCCCGATGTTAGGTATCACCGCTGACTGGACCCCAGTGACAGATCATCCTGGTGCTTGGCTACGGCTTGGCAACGGTGACTACCGGTTCTACCAATTGGATCCCACAATCACGGACACCTTTGATGGTGAGCCGGGTGCGTTTGTGAAAATTGGTGCAGCCGATATGGATGAGTTGCTTTGCGGCACTCTCGGCGGACCTTGCGCCTGATAGTTAGTCATTGAAGTTGTTTGGGGTCGACTCCTTTGGGGTCGACCCCAAACTTTAAACTGGCGCTGATTTTACGAGTAGTGATGTGATGTGGTGCATGTTTGGCAAGGTAGAAATTGTGTGCAGATCAAATCATTTCGCGGGGCTCATTTTTGAATGCTGTAACCTCGCAGAGACCAATAGTGATTGAAGGCTGGGTCATGGCGATATATGTTGGTCTGCGGCGAATTTCCCGAGAGCTTCAGGGGAGGGAATAATGAGATCTTTGATTCAGTTCATCATTCTTGGGCTTGGTTCTGGTGCCACCTATGCTTTGTTTGCCCAAGGAGCAGTACTGATTTATCGGGGCTCAGGATTAGTAAATTTTGCCCAAGGCGCTCTTGGGATGTTCGCTGCGTATTTCGGCTTTCTTGAACTCAAAGAAAAACACGATTTGCCGACAGTGGTTTCGCTGACATTGGCCGTCTTGGCGGCGGGGCTCGTTAGTTATGTGTTCCAGATGATCGTTCTTCGCCGACTTCGTCGAGCTGCCGCCATTGTGCGTGTTATCTCAACGATTGGTCTGCTGGCTTTAATTCAGTCGATAGTGGAAAAGCGTTTTGGGGCAGCGAACCGTCCCATTGAGCAGTATCTCCCGCACCGAGTTTTTGATGTTGGTGGGGTAATTATTCAAGAAGAGCGTATTTATATTGTTGTTATCTCGGTCTTAGTCACCACTGCGTTATGGGCTTGGACTCGATTTACTCGAGTTGGTTTAGCGATCAATGCCTCTGCACAGAACGAGCGAGCCGTTCAGACGCTCGGTTGGAGTCCCGATCGTTTGGCGGGTTTGACATGGGCGCTGGGGGGTGCATTGGCTGGATTAGCGGCCGTATTAGTGGCGCCGTTGACAGGCTTATCACCGAGCACTTTTACACTTGTGGTCACTATTTCTGGTCTGGGAGCCGCACTGCTTGGAGGCTTTCACTCTTTCCCAGTGACTTTCATAGGCGGTCTCATTATTGGGCTGACTGAATCATTAGCAACTCGCTACAAAGGTGATGTGCAGAACTGGTTAAACCAGTCGCAGATAACCGGTTTGAACCGCGCTCCAGCCTTCATTGCGATTTTGTTAGTGCTGGTTGTCAGAGGCAGGGGATTACCTTTACGTTCTCACATTGCCGACCGACTACCTAAGCTTGGCTCAGGAGTTTTAAATCTGCGCGGATTGGTGCTTTCCGCACTCATCGTGCTTGCTCTGCTCTTTGGTGTGATGGATGAGAATTGGGCTCGAGCAACCTTCGTCTCATTGTCGGTTGGTGTGATGATCTTGTCGATCGTCGTTCTGACTGGATTTGCCGGCCAGTTGTCGCTTGGGCAGTACGCCATTGCGGGTGTTGCAGCATTGATTGCTGGCAAGTTTGTGCACGGAGGGATGACTCCAGAACTAGCAATCTTGTTGAGTGTTGTGATGACTATTCCGATCGGACTTCTGTTCGCCCTGCCCGCTTTACGAACGCGTGGAGTGAATCTCGCAGTGGTGACTCTCGGGCTTGGATACACGGTTTCTGAGGTGGTGTTCGCCAATGCCAATTATCTAGGACCTCCGATTGATGGTGGTACGAATATTGGCTTGATCAAACTTTTTGGTATTGAGGTGGATGCCTTTAGCCATCCTCATCGTTGGGCAGTGGTATGTCTCATTGCCTTTGTATTAGTGAGTTTGGTGGTGGCTAATCTGCGGCGGTCGGATACTGGAAGAAGGTTGATCGCCGTACGTACCAATGAACGAGCTGCCGCTTCTTTGGGCATCAGTGTGTTTACCGTTAAACTTTTCTCTTTCGCTGTTGCTGCAGGTATCGCGGCTATTGGTGGAATTCTGATTGGCTTTAGGTCGCAGAACATTCAGTACGGAGGCTTCAATGTCTTCGAATCCATTAGCATCGTGGGTTTTGCCGTTACGGGTGGGATTGGTTTTGTTTTAGCGGGGGTCTTTGCTTCCCCAAACGCTTCTGGTGGTCTTGGGACGCGCGTCATTGAAGATTGGATCGGTCTCGAAAATCGCTGGGATGTTATTTTCGGTGGGGTATTAGTTCTCGTTATCTTGATTGTGCAGCAAGACGGTATTGCGGCTGCTGTGACGGATCACGCCAAGCCATTACTTCAAAAGTTGCGACTTGTCGGCAAGAAAACTCCGGTTCTTGCCTTACCGGAGTTGAATATTGAGCGAGTACCACCAAGAACCTTGGTGATCGCTGAACTGACAGTTCGCTTCGGTGGAGTGACGGCGGTTGATGCTGCAAGTTTTGAAGTCCGCCCAGGGGAAGTGGTCGGACTTATTGGTCCAAACGGAGCCGGCAAAACCACGATTATCGATGCGGTCTCAGGTTTCGTTAAGCCCAGTTTTGGGGGTTTGAGTATTGATGCGCAAGAAGTCAATACGTGGTCAGCCTCCCGTCGAGCACGGGCTGGCTTACGCCGCTCATTCCAGTCGCTTGAACTTTTTGAGGACCTCACAGTTGAAGCGAATATTCGTGCTGGAGCCGATGTGAGTCGTCATTCACGCTGGTTAACCGATTTGTTTTGGCCCCATAAGCAAGATTTATCTTCGGCTTCGGTGGCAGCTATCCGAGAATTTAACCTGGTCGATGAACTTGATAAATTCCCAGGGCAGTTGTCTTACGGGCGCCGGCGTCTCGTTGGCATTGCCCGTTCGGTGGCGTCGGGACCTTCATTACTCATGCTAGACGAGCCCGCCGCTGGGCTTGATGAAGTTGAGAGTAAAGAATTAGCTCGATTGGTTCGTCGGCTTGCTAGTGATTGGGGCATGGGAGTTTTGCTCGTTGAGCATGATGTCGGTCTAGTGATGTCAACGTGTGATCGAATTGTGGTGATTGAATTCGGGCGTGTCATTGCGACTGGCACCCCCGCAGAAATCCGAGTTAATGCGCGAGTAAAAGCCGCCTACCTAGGCGACGATAGTGACGAAGAGGCGGGAGTATCGGCGTGAGCACACCCTTGATTGAATGTCGCAACTTGGTGACTGGCTACGGTGATCTTGCTGTTGTTCACGGTCTTGACCTACATGTCAATGCAGGCGAGGTAGTAGCTCTTATTGGAGCTAATGGTGCGGGCAAGTCCACGACTTTGTTGACGTTGGCTGGGGAGGTTGCTCAGATGAGTGGCGATGTTCTCTGGAAAGGTGAGGCCACCAAGGCGCCAATGCATGTTCGTTGCAAAAATGGCATGGGTTATGTCACAGAGGAACGTTCGGTTATCATGAACCTCACAACGCAGGAGAATTTGCGCTTGGCAAATGTGTCGGTCTCCGTAGCAGTCGATCTTTTTCCTGCCCTCTCGGTTTTACTAGATCGCAAGGCTGGACTTTTATCGGGTGGTGAACAGCAGATGTTGTCACTGGCTCGGGCGTTGGGTCGGCGCCCAGAAGTATTGCTCCTTGACGAACTATCGCTTGGTCTTGCCCCGCTCATCGTGACGCGTCTTCTTGAAACCGTACGTCGGGCTGCTGATACCGACGGCGTTGGGGTGTTGCTCGTCGAACAACATGTCAGACAAGCGTTGAAGATTGCTGACCGTGTTTATGTTCTTGAACGCGGAAATATTGCCCTGACGGGCACGTCCAGCGAGGTTCGGGGTCGACTTGAGGAAATTGAGGTCGCATATTTGTCATCCAATGGCTAGCCCCTTGTTGTTTTGTTTCTGCAAGATGGGCACTCATTGAGCATAAAATAAATAAATAGGTCAATATTTCTTGACGGAATATTTCTGACAATCTAGTCTTATAAATAGTGTCGTGGAAGTCAGTCAATGGCCTTACACGATGTGAACATCAATAACGAAAGGCGCACTTATGAACGGACGTTTGGCAGGAAAAGTTGCATTTATTACTGGGGCTGCACGCGGCCAAGGTAAGAGTCACTGCATTCGATTAGCTCAAGAGGGTGCAGCAATCATTGCTGTGGACCTCTGCGAGGACATGGATTCGGTCAATTATCCACTTGGCTCTCCCGCTGATCTAGCTGACACTGTGGCACAAGTGAAAGCAATCGGCGGTCGCATTATTGCTTCAAAGGCTGATGTGCGAGAGCGTTATCAACTTCTTGCGGCTGTCGAAGAAGGAGTTAAGGAATTTGGTGGACTGGACATTGTCTGTGCCAATGCCGGAATTCTGCCGATTAAGAATCAAGACCCGATGTCTTTTGTTGATGCTCTTGACGTTGACCTCGGGGGAGTTCTTAATACCGTGGCCGTAACCCTTCCTCACCTCGGCGCAGGCGCATCAATCGTTCTCACGGGATCGACAGCGGGTCTCATGCCAAACTCAGTCAGTAATCCGGCGCTTGGTCCAGGCGGCGTGGGCTACGGCATGTCAAAGAAGTTCATCGTAGAATATTGTGAGATCTTGGCCGTTATGGTTGCACCGCGAATGATCCGCGTCAACGCGATACATCCAACAAACTGCAACACCAACCTGTTGCATAACGATGATCTATATCGTATCTTCCGTCCTGATATAGAAAAGCCAAGTCGTGATGATGTGATGCCCGCTTTTAATCACTTTCAGGCACTGCCGATCCCATACGTTGAGCCCGTCGATATTTCGAATGCCGTTCTTTGGCTTTGCTCCGATGAAGCTCGCTATGTGACTGGTGTCAACCTCCGTGTTGACGCTGGTTCTTTTATTAAATGGCCAAATGGCCCTCAGTGATGGGTTCTCAATCATGACTTCTTTGAACTTCACACCTGAACATCGGATGCTGATTGACGGTAAGTTAGTTGACGCCGACAACGGCAAGACCTTTAATAATATCAATCCGGCAACCGAGGAAGTATTAGGTCAAGTTGCTGACGCATCAGCTGCTGAAATGGGTCGAGCAATCGGGGCCGCACGTCGCGCCTTTGATGAGACAGATTGGTCAACAAACAAGGAGTTACGTAAGCGTTGCCTGCAACAATTGCACGAGGCAATTGTTGCAGAAAAAGAAGAAATGCGCGAGGAGATCATTGCCGAGGTCGGATCACCGCGAGCGCTCACCTATATGGCCCAAGTTGAAGGCCCGCTTGCCGATGCATTGTTATGGCCAGCTGAAATGATTGACAAGTTCGCTTGGGAGCGTAATCTTCCCAATAGCGATGCATTTGGAATGAAGTCCAAGCGAGCCGTCTTTAAAGAGCCACTTGGAGTCATCGGTGCAATCACACCTTGGAATTATCCCTTTGAAGTGACAATCAATAAAATCGGTCAGATTCTTGCCACGGGAAATACCATGGTGCTCAAGCCGGCGCCCGATACTCCTTGGAATGCCACACGACTCGGTCGGTTAATGTTGGAAAAGACGGATATTCCACACGGCGTGGTGAACGTTGTGACATCTAGTGATCACCTAGTGGGTGAGGAACTCACATTGTCGCCTCTCGTTGACATGATTTCCTTTACTGGTTCCACCGTCATTGGTAAACGGATCATGGAAAAGGGAGCGGCGACATTGAAGCGCGTATTCCTTGAGCTTGGTGGAAAGTCAGCGATGATCGTGCTTGATGACGCCGACTTTGAATCTGTAGTTCCTGCAGGAGCGGCCGTGTGCGCGCACGCTGGTCAAGGTTGTGCGATGCAGACGCGGATGCTATTGCCCCGGGCGCGCTATGAAGAAGGTATTGAGTTAATCAAAGCTGGTATGAGCATGATGCCATACGGCGACCCCAACGACATGAGTAACTTCATGGGTCCGCTTATCAGCGAGAGGCAACGTACTCGAGTTCTCAGTTACATTGAGACTGGTCAGAAAGAAGGAGCAAAACTCATTCTCGGTGGCGGTCGCCCAGCGCATCTCCCGAAAGGTTGGTATGTCGAACCAACCTTATTTATCGACGTTGATAACGCAATGACCATTGCTCAAGAAGAGATCTTTGGACCAGTACTTGCGGTTATGCCTTATGACGACGATGACCATGCCATTCGCATCGCCAATGACAGCACGTACGGACTAGCCGGAGGAGTCTTTGGTAGTCATGATCGTGCTACCGCAGTGGCACGACGCATTCGAACTGGAGCGATCGGGGTCAATGGCGGTGTTTGGTACGGAGCGGATTCCCCCTATGGTGGCTACAAGACGAGTGGTATTGGACGCCAGAACGGAATTGAAGGTTTCGAGCAGCACTTGGAGACCAAAGCCATCGCTTGGTCATTGGCTTAAGAACAATATGGCCTCGGCCATTGACCTATCGGGGCGCTGTGCCCTCGTTACTGGAGCCGGTCAAGGTATCGGGGAAACAATTTCTGCGATGTTGTCGGCGGCCGGGGCCTCGGTTTTGGTGAATGACATTGATCATCAACGCGCTGCGATGGTGGTCGACAGGTTGCGACATTCTGGTGGCGTCGCAGAGATGGCCATTTTTGACGTGAGCAGTTATTCCCAGGTCATTGATGTAATTAATGCCCATCGCCCCATTGACATTTTGATCAATAATGCGGGGAACGCGGGCTCAGATCGTTGGCCTGACATGAAGTCCTTTGTGGACACAAGCCCCGAAGAGTGGGCCCCGTACTTTGCGGTCAATCTCTTTGGAATGATGCATTGCGTGCATGCTGTGTTACCTCAGATGATCGAAAGAAAATGGGGTCGGATCGTCACGATATTGTCTGATGCATCACGAGTAGGCGAACCAAAGTTGGCAGCCTACGCGGGAGCCAAAGCTGGCGCTGCGGGTGTGGCGCGCAGCGTGGCTAGTGACACCGCGCGCTACGGCATTACGGTAAACAATATCTCTCTGGGTACGATGCGAACTCCCTTGACTGAGTCGTATTGGGCGAGTCTGGACGAGAATCAACTTTCGCAACGTATGTCGACCTACCCGATTCGGCGACCTGGGGTACCAGATGATGTGGCAGCTTTAGTCGGCTATTTAGTCAGTCCCCAATCAGAGTGGATGACGGGGCAGACGATCCCTCTCAATGGTGGCTATTCGATGGCCTTGTGAAGTGCACAACTAAGTCAGTGGAAAGGAAAGTTCATGGGTGATCTTCAGGGAAAAAGAATTTTAGTTGTAGGGGCATCTTCAGGTGTTGGTAAGGCATGTGCCCAGACATTTTTTCGGCATGATGCCAATGTCATCTTTGCGGCGCGTCGCCATGATCTATTGACCGAGGCGATTGCGCAAGTGGGTGGTGGTCATGCAGTAACTATGGATGTCAGCGACGAACTGTCAATCTCGCGCGCTGTGGCCGAAGGCGTTTCTATTCTTGGGGGAATAGATGCAGTCATCTACACCGCTGGTATGTCGCCGATTCGACGCCTCAGCGAAATGGACGCGGAGCTATGGACCCGGATTTTTGCGATCAATACGTTTGGTCCAAGTTTGGTTTTCAAGGCCTGTATGCCACATCTTTCTGAGGATGCGATCCTTGCCGTGATGTCTAGCGATTCGGCATTTCAACCGCGCCATTCACTTGTTCCCTATGCGGCATCTAAGGCTGCTCTCGAAGCATCAATGGAGGGCTGGCGGACTGAGGAAATCGGTGGCAAGCGCTTTATGACTGTTGGTATTGGACCGACTCAGCCATCAGATTTTTCTGTGAACTTTACCCCTGATGAAATGGTGGCCCTGATTCCTCATTGGACGCGTCAAGGGTTTCGCACGGGTGTCCAAAGCGGAGTTGATGTCGCTGAATTGCTAGCCGGGGCAATTTCAACCATGTTCGCCTCGCCTTCGCTCGGAATGGAGACACTGTTACTGAGGGCGCCTGAACCGAAAGTCGCCATATCTGACTACGGTCACAGCACCCTTGATATGTGACTCAGCTAGCACTGGCAGCGAGATCGTGCCAACCACGCACTGTGCTGGTGTGTACCATCTCACTGTTATCAAGATCAATCTCCCAAGTGGGAAAGCGTTTGAGCATCTCTTCCATTGCCACGCGACCTTCCATACGCGCGAGTGCTGCGCCGAGGCAAAAATGCAGACCATGACCGAAGGAAACGTGGCCATTTAATTTGCGCTTGACATCAAATATGTCTGGGTTCTCATACTGGCGATCATCACGACCAGCCGATCCTGTGATCATGGACATGATTGATCCCTCTTTTACAGTCGTCCCGTACAAATTGATATCGCGCGTGACTCGTCTTGATTGAATGGGTGAGGGTGCCTCATACCGCAACATCTCTTCAACTGAATTGGGAATGAGTGAAGGGTCCTCAACGAGTAGTCGCCGTTGATCAGGGTTGCGCCATAATGTAACGCCAAACCATCCGAGTAAGTTGGTCACCGTCTCGCTTCCAGCGGCCGATACCAAACTTATGTAACGAAGCAGTTCATTGTCGTCGAGCTTCCTGGTCGTACCATCTGGATCAGTGACCTCAGCTACACAAAGATCGGTGACGATGTCGTCGGAAGCCTTTTTGCGGCGTAATTGAACGAGTCCAGCGAAGTATTCCCCCATCTTGTTTTGCGCATCAAAGTTGGGATCCTCCTCCTTGCCCTCTTCGCGATGCACAGAGAGGTCGGCCAGATGTTGCAGATATGGGCGATCCTCCTCGGGGACCCCTAGGAGCATGCCAATCACCATCATGGGAATCTTTGATCCATAGTCCTTAACAAAGTCAAATTTTTCGGGATTGATCTCATCAAGAAAACCGCGACAAAGATTACGAATGAGGGGTTCAAGTTCTGCGATACGGCGAGGGAGAAAAGTCCGCGCCAAGATCTGACGATGTTGGTCGTGTTCGGGCGGGTCTTCGAAGAGCATATTTTTAAATGGGGCAAAATGTTCTTCCGGAAGTTTGATGAGTTCAATCACGCTTCCACGACCCGAACTAAAAGTCTGCCAGTCCACGGACATTCGGTGCACGTCCTCATATCGCGTGACTGCATAAAAGTCATATTTCTCGTTATAAAAGAGAGGCATCTCATCGCGCATTCGTTTCCACATGGGGTGTGGGTCCGCATCAAGTTTGCGGTCGTACGGGTCGTAGTAGATATCGCTCATGGTGTCCTCTTTCGAATTTGTTATTACCAAGCCAGGGTTAGGTCTTTAACGTGCCGAAGACCAGGTGGATACTCAAGTTCTTCGTGACCGACAGCAAGTCCGTAGTTGGGGATTCGCCGATGCCACTCGGCAAGAGCGACGCGTAGTTCGCGTCGTGCGAGGTGTGAGCCGAGACAGCGATGGACGCCACCACCAAACGCGATATGCCTATTCAACTCTCGATCAAAATCGACAATGGTTCCGTCGGGGAATTCTGAAGGGTCAATATTCGCACCACCGTAACTCACAAGAACGGCAGTACCTTCGGAGAGTTTGGCACCGTTCGGTAACTCAACATCTTGGGTGGCAATGCGAGGAACTCCATAAGGCACAGGTGATTCCCATCGCAATAATTCTTCAACTGCGCTGGGAATAATTGATGGGTCATCAACGATGCGTTGGCGGTGTTCTGGATGCGTGGCGAGGAAAGCGAACATGCAGGTGAGTGAGTCGCTCACAGTGTCCAATCCAGCAATTAAAAAGAGGAAGCAGAGATCAAGAATTTCTTCACGTGACATTTTCTCGCTATCAACTTCGGCTGTATTGAAATGCGTGAGAATGTCATTTGTGGGATTCTGCAGACGTGTTTCAAGTTGCAAACCGAAGTAGTCATAGATCCGTTGCCCAGTGGCGTTCATTACCTCCATGCGGATGATGGGATCGGTGGCGGCCCGAGGATCAATCTTGTGGGAATGAAGGATGCCATTGCGGAGAGAAATGAGAGTGTCAAGTTCTTCCCACGGCAAGCCCATCAGGCCGATGAATACTGCTGAAGGAAATAACTCAGCAAAGTCCTCAGTGAAGTTACAGGATCCATTATCGATGAATCGGTCAATGAAACCATTTGCCCGGGCTGTCACATCGTCCTCAAGCAGATCCATCTGTTTAGGAGAGAACAACGGGTCCAGAATCCTGCGGTATTTTGAGTGCTTCGGTGGGTCAATGTTGAGGGGAATGAGTGGGCGGACGTTTCCTAAGGGCATTTTGACAGCTGATGAAAAGAGTTCCGGATGTTTCAACACATAATCAGTGAGATCGCGTCCAAAACTCACCGCCACTCCATCCATCGGGCAGAGCAGACCACCCTCAGCAATTTTGCGGAGATAATGCTCTTGCGGGCAGGACAGTGGGACTTCCTCGGGGAGGATCATTTGGGTATACATTGAGCCGCGCATTGCGGGTTCAAAAGCTGATAGATCTAATTCCATAATCTGTCTCCTGTGGGTTACTAGATGACCTTGTTAAAATAGTAACCTATTTTTAATCGGCTATTGCAAATGGCTTATTAGACACGGTTTAGAAATGTTCAGAGTCGTAGTGTCTGTTGTAGATGGAGTCAGGTTTGGCTCCGAAAGACTTTAGTTAGCTATCCAAAGAGGCCACGTCTGATGTCAAAAATCACGAGTTCAGTTCAGCCCTCGGGACCTCCTGGTCGTCCCAAGATGCTCAGCCATGCTGCCTTCATTTCCAGTGACACCGCCGCCACTGCATCCTTCTACTCCGGTATTTTGGGCATGGAACTGGTTGCTGCCGTGCTTGATGACTCGATCCCCTCGACGGGAGAACCGATTCCTTATTTCCACTCCTTTTTCCGAATGGCTGATGGCTCCACGATCGCTTTTTTTGAGGCTCCCGAGTTGCCACCTCCCAGTGTCGATTCTCATCCCGCATATTCGACCTTTCGTCATTTTGCCATGCAGGTGGAAACTGAGCAGGATGTTGACCTATGGCATCGGTGGTTGATTTCCCAAGAAGTTGAAGTGTTGGGTCCGATTGACCACGGCATTATTTACAGTATTTATTTTCGCGACCCAGATGGTCACCGTTTGGAAATTACAACTCCCAAGGACGCCTCTTGGAACGATGATGCTGTGGCTGCGAGCGAGTCCTTAGCGCAGTGGGAAGTGGTCAAGGAACTAGCGCGGCAATCGGGTCGTGATATGGCCACAGTGTTGGCGGAGTACACCCGCGAACGCAGTCATCGACGCTCTCAGGGTTTGAAGGATTAAGGGAGGTCTATTATGGATGAGTCGCGAATTCCGAAAATCATTAGCGTTGACGATCATGTCGTTGAACCCCCCCATGTGTGGCAAACATGGCTGCCTCCCAAGTTTCGCGAGCGAGGTCCCAAGATCGTTCGTCGCGGGGTGCGGGGTATCACATTTGCTGGCGCCGCGGCGTACAAAGAAGAGTTTGACGAGTCGTCGCCGATGAAAGCCGACACATGGGTATTTGAGGATCTTGTCTACACCCATAAGAGGATGGTCGCCGCCGTTGGTTACCCACGCGATGAAATGACGATGACACCAATCACGTATGACGACATGCGTCCTGGGTGTTTTGATTGGAAAGAGCGGCTTGCGGATATGGATCTCAACCACGTTGAGGCGTCGGTGATTTATCCAACATTTCCTCGCTTTTGTGGCCAAACATTCTCTGAAGGTAAGGACAAAGATTTAGGGCTTGCGTGTGTCTTGGCTTACAACGATTGGCTCGTTGAAGAATGGTGCGGGGACTCCAAGGGGCGCCTGATTCCTGTGTGTTTGATTCCTCTGTGGGATCCATACTTAGCTGCCACCGAAGTCCGTCGCAACGCGGCGCGAGGTGTGCGCGCGGTGGCATTTAGCGAAATTGTCGCGCATCTTGGCCTTCCGAGTATTCACTCTGGCCACTGGGATCCCTTTTTCGCCGCTTGTGAGGAGACCAATACAACCGTTTGCATGCACATTGGATCATCCTCGCGGATGCCCTCCACTTCGGCTGATGCACCGCCCTCAGTCACTGCCACTCTCGGATTTGGCGGTGCACAAATGTCGGTAGTTGATTTCTTGTGGTCAGGCTTACTCGTCAAATACCCAGCTTTAAAGTTGTCGTATGCCGAAAGTCAACTCGGCTGGATGCCTTATGTTCTTGAGCGAATTGACGATGTATGGGAGGACAATCAGGGTTGGGCTCAAACAAAACATATTCCTGAACCTCCATCAACATATTTTCGGCGCAATATATGGGGATCATTCTTTAAGGATCAAACGGGAATCGATTTGCGGGATCGCATTGGGATAGATCGCATTTCTTTTGAGACCGATTATCCACACAGTGATTCGACATGGCCAGAAAGTCTTTCTGTAGCCGCTCGTTTACTTGACGGTTTGACGGACGAAGAGATTTATAAGGTGGTTCGCGGTAATGCCATTGAATTATTTGATCTCCAAGGTTTCGACTGATGGATCTCAATTTTTCAGCAGCGGACAATGAGTTTCGCGAGCAAGTGCGAAGCTGGCTGGCTGAAAATAAACCAACAGAGCGACGGCCCCGCGCATTGTCTGAGATGCGCGAGTTCGACCTTGCTTGGCAACGACTGCAGTATGACGCGGGCTGGGCTGGAATCGGCTGGCCTAGCGCGTTTGGCGGTCGGGATCTACCCTTAACTCAACAATTAATTTGGTACGAAGAATACGCCCGTACGGGCTTACCACCAATTGATTCACGCTTCGTTGGTATCAGCCATGCCGGGCCGACTTTGATCGCCCGAGGCAATGACGAACAGCGATCTGCCCATCTAGAAAAAATCCTGAGAGGGGATGTTATTTGGTGTCAGGGATTTTCTGAACCAGAGGCGGGATCTGATTTAGCGTCCTTGCGTACAAGAGGAATCGTTGATGGCGAGCATCTTATAGTGAGCGGTCAAAAGATCTGGACCAGTTTTGCACCCGTCGCCGACTACCAAGAGCTTTTGATTCGTACCAATCCAGATGTGCCTAAGCACAAGGGAATCACTTGGGTGATCTGCGATATGCACCTTCCAGGTATTGATGTTCGCCCGATTCGTACTCTTGATAACGGCCATGAATTCGCTGAGGTGTTTTATGACGAAGTACGGATTCCGTTGTCAAGTGTCGTTGGAGACATTGACAACGGTTGGAGCGTAGCCATGTCAACCTTGTCTTTTGAACGCGGTACAGCTTTCACTATTAGTCAAGTCCAGTTATCCAGTAATGTTGAAAGGCTTATTGAGTTAGCGGCTTCGCACCGTTCAGTCAATGGACGGCCGATGATTGAGGACGATTCAATTATTCACCGACTTGCACGTGCTCGTGCTGATGTTGCGGCGCTGCGGGCACTGACATATCTAAATATTTCGCGCAATGTTCGATCTCCTCAACCTGGACCCGAGGGTTCAATGCTGAAAGTAGAGGATGCCCGACTGTTGCAGGAAGTGTGTCGTCTGGCGATTGATATTCTTGGACCCCGAGCGCTTGAGTTAGTGGAGGAAGAAGCTGAGACATATTGGGTTGAGCGTCAACTATTGGCTTATTCATCTTCAATCGGTGGGGGAACATCAGAGATTCAAAAAAATATTATTGCAGAGCGTGTCCTTGGACTGCCGCGCTAATTGGGGCCTGAACAACTATGGATCTCACACCTTCAGCTGAGCAATTAGAAATCATTGAATCATCGCGTTCATTTTTGCGAAACCGCTTGCCGATTACTCGGATACGCGCACTTCTTGAAACCGAAGAAAAAGTCGATCCAGCAATTTGGTGTGAAGCGGCTGATCTGGGTTGGTTTACTATTGGTCTCCCCGAGGAGTTCGGCGGAGTTGGTTTTGGTTTAGCCGACGAAGCCCTGTTACTCCGTGAAATCGGTCGATCTCTAGCACCAGGGCCTTTCGTATCGACGCTCCTAGCGGCGCGCGTCGCTGCATTCGCTGGGAACACTGATATTTACGCAGAGATTGTGAGTGGTCGACAACGCGTCGGGCTAGTGATAGCGGGTGCTAGTGGTGATGTTGCCCAACTTGTTGATGCAGATCAGAATTGGGCCCTCGTGATCTCTGACTCGCAGGCATCAATTATTGATATTTCAAACTTGCCGGACATCCGTTCGGTGACCTGCGTGGACCCGACGACAACTTTGCGTCGTGCCACTATTGATGCAGCACCTGTGCTGGCATGCGTGTCGGCGGTCGTGGATCCGATTCAGCGCAGGGCAAGGGTCCTTGTGGCGGCCATGTTGACAGGTATTGCCGAGGCAGTCCGCGATCTGGCAGCTAACCATGCGATCAACCGATTCCAGTTCGATAAGCCGATCGGTGTGAACCAGGCTGTGAAGCATCCATGCGCCAACATGGCAGTACGAGCGGAATTGTCATATGCGCAAATGGTTTTCGCCGCAGTTGCTGCTGATGAGGGCCGCAGTGACGCTGATTTCCATGCTTTGAGTGCTTTTCTTGTGGCGGTGCAGGCCGCTATAATAGGAGGGGATGCCACTGTTCAGGTGATGGGCGGCATGGGATTCACCTTCGAACATGACACGCATCTTTATGTTAAGCGCACCATGGTGCTATCGCGTCTTCTTGATGGCGTGAGTGTTTCTTATGAAAAAATGCTCGCCATGGATCCTGCGAATTAGGTCGGCTGTGATGATTGAGCGCAATCTCCTCGGAGCACGAACAGCGGCTCACGCCAAGGTTGAGGTCTATTCAGGTGTAGCTCGGTTGGCGCGCACGGTATGGGCCAGCGAACTCAAGCCAGTGGGATCCCGACCGAAAACTGCGATCATGATTTGTCACCCAACGGCAAATTTTCTTGGACATTATGCGCTCCAAGGTTTAGCGGAGCGGGGTTATGGAGCCATTGGATTGACGACACGTTATGTCGGTAACGACTCGTCGCTCATTATGGAGAATTGTCTTCTTGATATGGGGGCAATGGTTGAACACCTTTATGAAATTGGTTATCAGCGAGTGGTTCTGGTGGGAAATTCGGGGGGTGCTTCGATCGTGCCGTATTACCAGGCTCAGGCACTCAAACCAACGGTGACAAAACCTGCTGGGGGAGGTCCCGACTTGTCGACGGCGCAACTTCGAGCAGTTGATCTTGTTGTCTTGCTGAATGCTCATCCTTCACGCGCTCGTCTTAGCACCGAATGGTTAGATCCTTCAATTACTGATGAGAGGGATCCCTTTACACGCCAGGCGACTCTCGACATGTATCACCCACAAAATTCGGCACCTTTCTCGGATGATTTCATTGTGCGCTACCGGAATGCTCAGGTACTGCGCAATCAACGCATTTCAACTTGGTGTGAATCGCAATTGCAGTGGCTAGAGCACTCACCCGATGCTCCTGTGGGGCTCGATGATGTTGCTTTTATTGTTCAGGGAACGGCAGCAGATTTGCGGTTTCTTGATGGCAATATAGACCCAAGTGATCGACAAATCGGGGTGACGCTGTGGGGTTCTCCGACTGTGGCTAATTACATGCCAGCAGGAATCAGCCGTTTAGCCACTTGTCGTTCGTGGCTGAATCAATGGTCGCTAGAGCACACCAACGCCGACTCTTTGCGATGGCTGCCAACGATCACCTCACCGATTTTGGTGGTATTAGGTACTGCTGATGTCACGGTCCTGCCACATATGGCCCAGCAGATGCACGATGCAGCGACTTCATCGGCGCGTCGGCAATTGCACTATGTAAAAAATGCCACGCACTACTTTGAAAATCAACCAGAACTACTCACTGAAGCCCTTGACGTCATTGCCGATTTTGTGAATTGAGGAATTATTCCCCTGGATGATCAGAAGGACGGAGCCAGTTTTCTAAGTATTGATGTGAGCGCGCTTCCTTCATTCCTGGGATGCCGTCGGTTTCGATGATCGCTCTGAAAGTCCGACCATCGGGTGCGGTGGCCCGATCGGCAGCTAATAGTGTTTGAGCATCAACTTCTATAGCCCGTAGTCGTCCCAAAACTTCGCCGCTGGCATCGGCAACTTCATCAATGGCTTGACGATTTAAGGCGATGCCCTCTCTGGGCATGCGGGAGATACGTTGGGCGAGATCGAGAACTCTGTTGTGTAAAGCATCATCTGCTTCAACTGCGAGGACAAGTCCGAGGTCTTGAGCTTTTTGGGCGCTGATAAGTTCGCCAGTAAACATTAAGAACTTTGCCCACTGTCGACCAATCGTCATAGTGAGCGGTGAGATTCCTACAAGACCGAGACGACCTTCGGGGAAACCGAATTGGGCGCTTTGTGCTGCGATGACTAAATCGCATGATTCTGCGAGAAGGACGCCCGCCCCGAGGCAAAAGCCGTGGACCTCGGCAATAGTTGGCAGCCGACTGGAGCGCATCCGCTCGCGGAAGGCCGATGCATCGGCAAGAAATGCCCGATGCTCTTCAAGCGTTTCTCGGCGCGTATTACCCGTGAGGTCGCCGCCAGTGCTAAATGCCCGACCGTGACCACGGATAATTACGCAACCAATTTTTGCATCGGAGTTGGCGAGAGATAGTGCGTGCAGAATTTGATCACGGGTTCCACCCGGCCGGCCCGAGATCGGGTTTAATAATTCGGGACGATTGAGACTGATCATGGCTACCTGGGCTCGAGGTGAACCTAAGACCTCATACTGAACCTCATCAAGAACAATATTGAGGTCGGTCTTACCGTCCCGATTGACTCCATCTTGACTTTGAACCATTGCGTCACCTCCACCGATAGCGAAATCGTACACAGTTGTTAGATTGTTCGTGGTGGTATCTTCCTCGTCGACCAAATATGGTGGTGTTACTGGGGTGGTACCCCACGCCCCGATAGTTCTTGTGGGCCGAGATCCTTGGTGGGAAACGGCCTTCTCGCACGATGGCCCAACTTTTATTGATGTCCTGGGTAAATCTGGCTGGACTTGGTTGTCGGCCCAGGATGAGAACCAAGTTCGCTGGCTGGTATCAATTCGTAGGGTGTCGCTGGTGCTCGTGGCCGGGGATCAAACTTTCCTTCGAACGGTGACTGAATCGATTAGATCTTTAACATCGGTGCCTTTGGTGGTCATCGCCGATGATGCGCGTGAAGTCGTTGACCTATTGGAGATGGGAGTTGACGCAGTTCTCCCAAGTGCAGAGCCGGGGGTAGTCATGGTTTCTCGGCTGAACGCGGTGCTTCGCAGAAGCGATCATCGACGCGGACACGGAGTCCGATTTCTTCGATGTGGGGGTCTAGTCATTGATCTTTGGACTCGCCAATGTTCGTTACGCGGTGAGTCGTTATCTCTCTCTCCGACTGAGTTCGATTTGCTGGCTTTTTTTATGACGCGTCCTGAAGTAACTATTTCGGGTGAGACAATTGTGCGACGAGTATGGGAGTTCCCACCAGCGGATTATCGCAATGCCTTGCGAATCGTTATCAATCGTCTCCGAAGAAAACTCGGTGATGACGCTTGTGAGCCATCCTTCATCGCAGTTGTACGGGGTTCTGGTTACCGATTTGTAGCCCGCGTGACCGAGGTCGCCGACTCGTTGTCTGAAGGACCAGAAGCCGTTGATGTGGCCCCCTTGCTTGAATCCCTCACGGGTTTCATTGATCGTTTATCAAACACGACAGATATGGTTGACGCTGCTCACGAGTTCGTCTCCTTCCTGGATCACGCTGGTATGGCAGATGGCGTGGCGCTTTTTCTGAGCAAGTGTGGGCGAATGCATCTTTTGGCATCTCGCAATATGCCAGATACTTGGCTGTCCCATGTCAGCGCGGGGGTCCCACTTGACCCGAGGTTTGCCAGTGCCCATAGCGTGCTTTGCGGTGAAGTCGTGCAATTCGCCGATGTTCGTGCGGTGCGCGGTCAGTATTCGGCCACCGCTCGCGAATTATCGATTCATGGTTTCCGAGCGTGTCATTTTGTTCCCATTCTGCAAGCGGGTGAGGCTTGGGGGCATCTTGGCATAGCGCGCCGATCTCTTTGTCCACTTGATGACACCACAATGGTTTATCTGCGTTCCTTGTGCGCGGTGTTTGTCTTGCATACTGCCCGTTTGTCGGCAGAATTGGCAAGCGTTTAATCGTGAGGTGCGTTACATGAATATCGCCCACTTCTTGCGTCAGTCAGCAATCTTTTTTCCTGAACGACCGGCCCTTACTTGGAGGGGCACAACTATCAGTTACCGCACTTTCGATCAGCGAGCATCTGGTTTTGCGCGGTGGATCGATTCGCTTGAGTTTGCTCGTGACAAGAGAGTGGTCTTATTTCTAGATAATTGTCCTGACCTTCTCGTGGCTATGTTCGGCACGTTTATGGCTGGTGGAGCAGTACTGCCGGCGAATTCGCGTCTCACCCTAGATGAACTTCAATTTTTGGTGAGCGATGGTGATGCTTGTGTCATCGTCACCGATCTGGCACATGTCGATGTGGCACGCGCTGTTGCACGATTGACGGATTCCTGTGTCGTGGTTGCTGGAGAAGATCTCAACATTTTACTGAACGGAATTCTTGATAAGGATGCCAGTGTCTATGAGATTGTGGTGATGGATCCGAGCGATACGGCGTGGATTTTCTATACATCAGGAACTACCGGTCAACCCAAGGGTGCGCTACTTCCGCATTCAGTTCTGAACTTTGTGACGGTTTCTTGGTTGGCCGATCTCACTCCCTTGAGTGAACTCGATGTCACTTTGCATGCCGCACCTCTGAGTCATGGTGCTGGTTTCCATGCATTAGCGGCTACCGCTCGGGGTGCTCACCAAGTCATCTTTGATGAACCGACCTTTGACACGCAAAAGGTACTGCAGATCATCAGTGATTTTTCAGTGACGAATACATGGCTGGTTCCAACGCAGATTGTGATGCTGACTGCTAAGGCTGCCGAATTGGGAATCACGGGATCCGATATCGCCTCGTTGCAGTATGTCGTTTATGGGGGTGCGCCGATCACTCCATCGGCATTGACTCGGGCCCTGGATCGTTTCGGTTCAATCTTCGTGCAATTGCTTGGACAAGGTGAAACTCCGATGATGATCAGCGTTCTGCGGCGCCAGGATCACGTACCTGAATTATTGGGGAGCGCTGGTCGCGCCCGCCCAGGTATTGAGGTAGATATCGTTGGCTCTAATTCTGAATCTTTACCGCGGGGCGAGGTGGGCGAATTGGTGGTCCGTGGTCCCTCGGTCATGAGTGGCTATCTCAATCGACCTGAAGCGACCGCTGAGACGATTGTGGATGGCTGGTTACATACAGGTGATCTTGGTCGCATGACAGAATCGGGCTTTATATATTTACTTGATCGCGCCAAAGACATGATTATTTCGGGCGGGTCCAATGTCTATGCCGTTGAAGTTGAAGATATTTTGGCGAGGCATCCGCTGATCCGCGAGGTATCTGTCGTCGGGATTCCCGACGATCTTTGGGGAGAGTCAGTTGTTGGCGTTGTTGTTGTCGAAGGGACTGAATCGCTGAACTTTGAGGCGTTGGCGTTATCGCTCACTGAATTAGCTCGAGAGCACCTCGCGGGCTACAAGATTCCACGGCGATTTATTTTTCGATCTAATTTGCCGCGTAATGCTTATGGCAAGGTACTTAAACGTGAGTTACGCGCCACGATTACTGAAGAGATGAATTCTGATCTTGAAATGCAACAGAAAGGACGACTTTCCTAGTCTGTTATCTGATGCCTCATATCGCCACGCGCAAGAATTTAGCCCGCCTCCTAGCACCGACGACGGTGGCGGTAGTCGGTGCCAACGACCAGTTAGGGATGTCAAATAACGCTGTGCGCCCGATGCTTGCTGCTGGTCGCGAAGTGATTTTAGTCAATCCGCGCCGTGACACTGTCTATGAAAGATCGGTCTTCACAGATCTGACAACGGCCGTCCACGCGGGGGTGCGTATCGATGCAGTTCTTTCATTGGTGAGCGCTGATCGGTCAATTGAGTTGATTGAAGAGGCAGCTACTCTCGGGTGTGCGGGTGTAGTGATTGCGGCTGCTGGTTTCGCGGAAGCCGGCGAGGAGGGTCTAGCGCGCCAGCAACGATTGCTTGATGTGGCGGATCGCACTGGTTTGGCAGTCATAGGTCCGAACTGTGCTGGCTTCAAGAACGTCCCACTTGGAGTGAATCTCTTCACTGGTGGTTGGTTAAAACTACCAGTGAGTGGACTTCACACCATCGGTGGTGTGTCGATGATTTCCCAGTCGGGATTTCTCGTCAGGTCTGCGATGGCCGCTGCGGGTGAACGGCATCTCGGAGTTTCAATCGCCGTCTCATCGGGTAACGAAGCGGTGTGTGATCTTGCTGACTACCTTGCTGTTTTGGCTGAAGATCCGCACACTTCGGTGATCTGTCTGATTATTGAGACGATACGCCGCCCTTCAGAATTTTTCACCGCAGTAGCCGCCGCGCGCGCTGCAGGTAAGCCCGTGATTGCCTTGAAATTAGGCCGCTCAGAGCGTTCCAAGCGGATCATGCAGTCGCACACCGGTGCCATTGCAGACGACAGTTGGGTCTATGAACTTGCTTTTCGGGATCATGGAGTGATTTCAGCGCGTGACATTGATGACCTCTTGGATCGTGCTCAACTTTTCGTCCAACTACCCAGCCAACGTCATCAACGAATGGATCGTATTGGCTTAATCACAACATCGGGAGGCGTAGCAACCTTGGCTACTGATATCGCCGAAGAGTTGCAGGTTATCTTGCCAGAACTTCAAGAGATTGAGAATTGGATCCGTGAACGTGTTCCTGGTGACACTGTTAACCCACTTGATCTCACTGGATTTGTCATGAGCAAAGCCGAACTCATGGAAGAGGTGTTTGATAAATATGCCGAGCATGTTGACATTCTCGGACTCGGGTGGTGGGCGGGCGCTCAGGACGAAGGATGGGCAGCGACCCTCTTAGATCCGTTTAGTCGGGTGGCACAGCATCACGAGATTCCCTTTGTCGTGACGCCGATTGAGGCGACCAGTATCGGAGATTGGGTCTCGCCTTGGCGGCACAAGAACTTAAGTTTTGCTAGAGGTATGGAGTCCTTCTTTCGAGCAGTTCATGGAATGAATATCCATGTCTCAACACCGCCCTATCGACTCAAAGAACAAGTAAGTCCCGGACTCAATCGTCGTGTGGCCTTGCCCAAACTCGTTGATAGTGAGGTCGGACGTATTGTGGGTTTCGCCGAAGCGATGCAGTTACTGTCTGCCGCGGGCATAGAAGTTGCACCATGGATTGTGATTGACGAAGGTGAAACCGTAGATAGCCGATCACTTGGCGATCAATTGGTAGTGAAACTTGCCGATGTAGCGCACCGCACCGAGATTGGTGCTGTCAGGGTCGGGGTCGCTCATCATGAGATGTCTGAGGCCGTTGCTGAGATGCGTTCAATTGCTGCCAAGCATGATGTCTCTCCTCGTGTTGCCGTTCAAGCGATGATTTCTGGACACGCAGAAGCATTCGCTGGGTTACAATGTCAAAGTGGTCTTGGACCACTGGTTCTACTCGGAGCAGGTGGAGTTTTGATTGAGGTCTTACATAAGGTAAGCGGTCGTTTCCTTCCCATCGATGAACAGGATTTAGAATCTTTGGCGGATGAAGTCGTCTCCTCGGTCAGTGTTCTACGCGGTCAAAAACCTTGGTCACGAGTAGCATTGGGCGAACTCGTCGCTGGTCTCAATCGTCTCTGGCTTGAGCATGGTGATTGGTTGGATTCCGTGGATCTCAACCCCCTGATTATTACATCGAGTGGTGTCGTAGCCGTTGACGCCTTACTGGTGGCGCGCTAGTGGAGAACAACACGACGAGTTTGGTATTCATTCACGGCGGTCAGCACACTGGTGCCTGTTGGGAATCAACTATCAGCCAAATTCGTCAGATGGATCCGGAGCGTCGTTTACTAGCCGTTGATCTGCCTGGTCGACGCGGCGAACCAGGGGATCTCTCCACTCTGAGTGTTGAACAGTGTGTGTCGAGCGTGCTTCGTCAAATTGAAGAATTTGGAGCCACCGATGTTGTACTGGTTGGGCACTCACTGGCAGGCATCACGATGCCGGGTGTCATCACCAGACTTGGAGCTCAACGTGTCAAGAGAGCCGTATATATAGCTTGTTGTATTCCGCCGCAGGGGTTCAACGTGACTTCCACTTTGCGACCTCCAGTGAGTTGGATCACGGGGGCTTTGGCCCGTTTTGTCAAGGTCTCTCGGCCGCTTCCAGGGTTAGTCGCTAAATGGATGTTTGCTAATGGCATGTCTGTTGATTTGCGGCGTCGAGTAGTCGCTGGTTTAGTACCAGATAGTGCTGTTTTAACACGCGAGAAGGTTGATCGCTCAGCGATGCCGAAGATTCCCACCACCTGGATTATTACTCTTCGAGACAACTCGTTAAAGCCCGCTCGTCAACGAGAATTTATAAAGAATTTAGGCAATGTTGACGAAGTGCTGGAAATAGAGACATGCCATAACATGATGATCAGCGAACCTCAAAAACTCGCCGAGTTATTGATTGCACGTTGCTAGAAGAATGGTCAGCCAAGATTCAGTCCGGGTGCTTTGGTCTTAAAGATTTTCGTGGCGAATAGTTCGCCGAGTTTGGTGGCATCCCATCTTTGGTCTCCACTTGAAACTGTCACGGCCTCGTGCCAACCGCCCATGAGATGGATGCCGTCGCGGATAGCTCGAATGACTTGTCCACTGATATAGGAGGCTTCATCGCTCGCAAGCCAAGCCACGACTGGGCAACAGAGTGATGGATCTAGCTTGTCGAATTCATCAGCGGGGATTTCGTCTGGTTCGCGTACGACGACATCGGGCATCATTGTCGCTGAAATCCGCGTCACGCCTCCAGGTGAAATCACGTTGCACGTCACGCCTAAACGGCCGAGTTCGAGATTGAGGGTCTGAGTCATGCCGACGATGGCCGCTTTGGCCGTGGCGTAATTGGTCTGGCCGAAGTTGCCAAGAAGGCCAGCCCCTGAGGTCGTATTGATAATCCGACCACCAACGTTACTTTCGCCATTTTTGGCACGTTCACGCCAATGCTGTGCGGCGCTTCGGCATACCAGCCAGGTGCCCCGTACATGAACTTTCATCACCAAGTCGAAATCATCGGCACCCATATTCCAAATCGCCTTATCGCGGACTATTCCTGCGTTATTGACAACAATGTCTATTTTCCCAAAAGTGTCAATGGCTTGCTGAACCATGGCTGCAGACTGAGATTCGTCACTGACATCACCATAATTTGCTGCCGCTCGCCCACCACGGGCCTCAATAATCTTGACAACCACATCAGCGTCGCGTCCATGACCTTCGCCTGAAGCATTTGAACCAAGATCATTGACGATGACGGCGGCTCCATGTTTGGCAAGTTCAAGGGCATGCCCACGACCGATTCCGTGCCCAGAGCCGGTGACGAGGGCCACTTTTCCTTCGAGTAGACGTGCCATCAGGGGATCTCACTTTCAGTGTTTTGTTGGTTTAACAAGCCGACGGGTCAATGATATTAGACAGCGACCACAATGAGACACTATCGTCAGATAAGAGGGCCTGATAACAGTCAGTGCGCTTCAACGGGAAGGATGATTGTGACGCAAGCGAACGAGCAAGCTGGTGGTCTAGTCATTGAGCGAGGTGATGACGGCGTCGTTGTCGTCAGGCTGAACCGTCCTGAACGACGCAACATGATTGATACTGTGACCGCCCAGCAATTGACAACTTTGTTCATTGCGGCCAATACGGATTCCAGCATCCGTTCGTTTCTGATCACTGGGGTCGCCGATGTTTATTGCACTGGCGCAGATGCTGTTTCTGCTGCAGATACCCCTACGCCGGGAACGCTTGATTATCGATATGCGACGGAAGATTTTCGCCGGCTTTTTCAAGCCATGTGGGAGGTTGAAAAACCAGTTGTCACTGCGGTGAATGGAACAGTAGCTGGGGCTGGTTGGATGCTTGCTCTTTTGGGCGACTTGGTGGTTGCTGATTCTGTCGCCCGCTGGACGCATGTTTTTACACGACGTGGAATGGTGCCTCATGCGGGTGATCCATATTTCTTAGCGCGCATCATTCCATTTCACCGTCTAAATGAGATTGCACTGTTGAGTGACGCGATGACCTCTGTTGATTTGCATGCTTGGGGTCTTGTCAATCGGTGCCTTCCAGCAACAGAAGTCTTCTCGACCGCTCTTGAACTGGCCCAACGTTTAGCTGCTGGTCCAACTCGCACTTTAGGCCTCACCAAGCGCTTATATCGTCGTTCACTATCTAGCGATATGGCCACCGCATTTGAGGATGAGCGCAACGCCACCGCTCTGATTTCTACGACTGCAGATCGACGCGAGGGTGTTCTTTCGTTCATCGAAAAACGTCCACCTCATTTTATTGGTAACTGAACAAACAACACGGATACGGAGTTAATAACACGATGCCTATTGCACTTACTGACGAACGGCGCGAACTGGCGACTGTTGCCCGCTCATTTCTTACTGATCGCGACGCCATCGGCGCCGCCCGCGCACTCCTTGATCAGCCTGCGCAGACATTGCCACCTTTTTGGGACGAACTTTGCTCGTTGGGGTGGCTGGGTTTGCATCTACCAGAAAGATTCGGAGGGTCTGGTTATTCCTTGGAAGATCTTGTGGTTGTTCTTGAAGAAATAGGTCGACAACTAGCAGGTGGGCCATTCCTGCCAACGGTGATTGCATCGACGTTCATCAATGATTTTGGTGCCGAGGAAATGAAAAGCAGTCTTCTTCCTGCGCTGGCCGATGGATCGATGATTGCTGGTGTTGGCTTGAGTGGCTCAATCAAGCGCGACATAGGTGGTTCTTTGTCTGGTACATCAGGTTTGGTCCTTGGGGGCGAGGTTGCCGACATTGTTTTGGTAGTCGCTGGTGATGATGTTCTCATTATTGAGCCTGATGCTTTGAAAGTCGTGACGACCAAGAGTATTGATCCATCTGGTCGCGTGGTTCGCCTTGATCTTTCGGATGTCTGTATAAACGATCAACGAGTCATCGTCGGTGGGGCTCGTGGTCTGCTGACAATCGCCCGGGCACTTACGGTCGCAGAAGCTTCGGGTGGTGCGGCGGCCTGTCTTGATATGGCTGTTGAATATGCCAAGTTGCGGGAGCAGTTTGGACGGACCATTTCCTACTTCCAAGCCGTCAAACATCACTGTGCGAACATGCTTGTTGACGCTGAACTTGCCGCCGCCGGCGCTTGGGACGCGGCGCGAGTTGGGGTCACGGGCAATCAGGCGGCGCTGACCGCGGACCTCGCCGCCACTTATGCTCTACCGGCATATCGGCGCTGTGCAGAAAAAAATATTCAGATCTTGGGTGGAATTGGTTTTACTTGGGAACACAATGCCCACCTCTATCTCCGACGAGCGGCAAATCTTAATGCCTTCATCGGTTCGGATCATGTCGCACCCCTAGACGCAGTCCTCTTGATGAATGGCGGAGCGAGCACTCATGCCGGTGTCACACTTCCTCCTGGTTCTGAGCAATACCGCAGCGAGGCTAGGCGCTTCGGCGAGTTGTATCGCAGTACTCCACCGGGTGAGCGTCGCGAGGCGATGATCAACTCGGGATACTTCATGCCTCACTGGCCTAAGCCATACGGTCGTGGTGCGGGGGCGGTTGAGCAATTAATTATTGACGAAGAACTCCCGGATTTGGAGTCACCGGATTTGGGCATCGGAACTTGGGTGTTGTTGACTCTCATCCAGCACGCAACATCTGAGCAAGCTGAGCGCTGGATCGTGCCAAGCATGCGAGGTGAGATGCGTTGGTGTCAATTGTTCAGTGAGCCAAATGCGGGTTCAGATGCGGCGGCTATTTCCACAAAGGCAACACGAGTTGACGGTGGATGGTTGGTGACTGGTCAAAAAGTATGGACTAGCGGGGCCATGCAATGCAATCGCGGGATGGCTACCGTGCGCACCGATCCAGATGCATCTAAACATCAGGGGGTCTCTATGTTCGCCATCGATCTCACGGTACAAGGGGTTGAGATTCGACCGCTGCGCGAGATAACTGGTGAAGAACTTTTTAATGAAGTTTTTTTTGATGAAGTATTCGTGCCTGATGATGACGTAGTCGGACCAGTAAATCAAGGCTGGACCGTAGCCCGTGCGACTTTGGGGAACGAACGCGTTTCAATAGGGGGGAGCAAGGGAAGTCTTGACTCAATTACCGATGCTGAACTCGTCACGTTGGTGATGACGACTGCAGCGGAGAGCACTGCACTCAGGCAAGAGGTCGGTCAAATAGTTGCTGAAGGACATGCCATGCAAGCCTTAAATCTGCGCAATGTTACGCGTGCAATTACTGGTGGTCCCCCTGGACCAGAGGGTGCTGTCACCAAGTTGTTGTCCGCTGAACATCAGCAACGCGCTTCCTCATTTGCCATGCGGGTAGCTGCTGATGCTGCAATTTCTGGTGATGATCCGCGTTTTGCGTTCAATTATCTTTTTGCCAAATGTCTTTCAATCGCAGGGGGAACATCGGAGATCACGCGCAATATTATTTCTGAGCGTATTCTTGGAATGCCGCGCGATCCTTTAGCAAAGTAATCGTGTCAATGACAAGCAAAGAGAGGCAAGGTCACCGTGGGTGTTATCGCTGAATTGAAAGAGGGAGTCTTACTCCTGACCATTAATCGTCCGGAGGCGGGCAACTCGCTGAATCCTGCAGTGGGTCATGGTCTCGTGGAGGCATTAAGGGATGCGGCTACAAATCCCGAGGTCCGCACTGTGATTGTGACTGGTGCTGGCGAGAAAATATTCTGTGCAGGCATGGACCTCAAGGCGTTCGCCGCTGGAGAGGACATGAGTTCGGTGGCTCAGGGATTAGAAATGATTTCATCCTGTCCAAAGCCTGTCATTGCGGCTGTGAATGGTACGGCAGTTGCCGGTGGCTTTGAAGTGATGATGCGCGCTGACCTAGTTGTCGTTGCCGATCATGCTCGGTTTGGTATCCCAGAGGTCAAAAGGGGCCTTGTTGCTGCTGGTGGTGGGACTCGACTACCAACACGTATTCCGCTACAAATCGCTCTCGAGTTAGGTCTCACTGGTGAAACTATTTCAGCCGCGCGAGCACTTGAACTCGGTTTGATTAACCGTGTCGTGGCTTCGGCGGATGTCATCCCTACTGCCTTGGAATTGGCGGCGCTCATCTCCGCCAATGGTCCACTGGCTGTACAAGCCACGAAGAAACTGATGTTGGAAGAAGTTGGACCCGACAATTCGGCCCATGTTGGCAAAATTGTGGCTTCAGTTTTTGCCAGCGAAGATGCCCGAGAAGGGGCGATGGCTTTCGCTGAAAAGCGTCCGCCACAATGGAAGGGTCGCTAATTTCTCTGAGCAGGAGATTTTCTTGTTCAGCCTTTAGTGAGAAGCATTGCGCCAGAAAACATACCGACTGCGTTGGCCCAGACGCTGACTTCGGCATTGGCTACTTGTCGCAAGTCGCACTGACCTCGCAATTGGCGTACCGCTTCAATACAAAAGTTTGCTCCATGACGCCGTCCAACATTGATAGCACCACCGTCAGTGTTAGTAGGTACTCGTCCACCAAGGCGGGTGTTACCCTCCATCACGAAGTCCCCAGCCTCACCGGGGCCACATAGTCCAAGTGCTTCAAGCCATTGCAAGGTGATGATGCTGAAACCATCGTATAAGTGAGCAGTGTCAATATCACTAGGTTTGATATCGGTACGCGCCCACAAGCGTTCGGCGCAGTGAGCGGGTGAGGTGCGAACCATGTCGGGCAGGAGTTCAAAGTTCATATCGTGAGTTGAAGACAACGCCATCGCGTCAACCAGCACAACTGGTTGCTTGAGATCGCGGGCGCGCTCTTCAGTCGTGAAGATAACAGCTGAACCAGAATCACACGGATAGTCGCAGTCAAGAATCCGCAATGGTCGACTGATGTACGGAAGAGATAAGTAATCGGCGGCACTCAAAGGTTCCTTTTGCAGCGCATCAGGGTTCAGCAAGGCATATTCGCGCTGAACCTCAGCGAAGCGAGCAAACGTCTCCTCGGTTGCTCCCGTCTCATGCATGTAGCGATTCATCAGTAGACCAGCCCACTGAGTTGGAGAGAAGCATCCGAAGGGATACTGGAATTGGGTGTCACCTGGGCTTGGTGAACCAAGTTGTGCGGTGCCAGCGGCCAGCGCTGCAGACGGCGGCTGTTGCATCATGATTCGAAAAGACATCGCCGTTTCGCAGTGACCCTGTGCGACAGCGAGAGCGGCGTGATAAGCGGGGGCAATAAAGGCTGGGGAGACACCAACATTGAGGTTCCACTGCAATTGATCAAAGCCGAGCATCCAAGCAAAGTCACTGGAGTCTCCACCCCAAGTTGATGCGCCGTCAATATCTTTTGCAGTGAGACCGGCATCATCAAGGGCTCGTACGGCTGCCTGCGCGGCATGATGTCGCTCGCTCAGACCGCTATTGCGGGCGACGTCGGAGTAGCCGACACCAACAATTGCTACCTTGCGACTCATGATACCACCGCCGTGAAAACGGGGATTACATAGTTGGTATCAAGTTCTTCAAAGGTCACTTGAACCGGCATGCCAATCTTTATATCCGCATTTTGGACATCAACGAGGTTGGAAAGCAGATGCAAGCCAGGCTGTTCGTGAAGAGCGATTGTGGCCAAAATATAGGGAGATCGATCAACGAAAAAAGGGTGAAACGGCTTGAATGTTTCGGTGTAGCTATACAACGTTCCTAATCCCGAGACTTTTTCACCCCGCAAGTCAAAAGATTGACAGTTTCGACATACCGGTCGTGGCAGATGAATAAAGGTGCCGCAGGATTGGCACCTTTGAATATGCAGTTCACGTTGACGAGCACCTTCCCAGAAGAAAGTGGTTAGTGGATCATTTGGTAGTCCTGGTGGCAATGCAGTGGCCATGTTTCCCTCAGTTGTAGATGGCTGGAGTTGAATTATTGCTTAAGTTTATCGTGACCGATTGTTGACGCATATGTCAACTCAAATGATAAAAAGTTGAACTTGAGACGAATTGATTTTCCCTACAGGTGGTTATTAGGGAGCATGACATGAGTGACGAAACGCTTTTGGCAAGCAATGATTTGACTATCTGTCGGTTCCACCTCTGAGCCCAAAGCCTCGTTTGGAAAACTCTCTAAAATGCTGGCGAAGAGCATGCCCATCGCCCCACGGTGCAATGCGTAAGAGCGTCTCGGCCCGAAAGTCTGCACTATCGAGCGCCCCATTTGATCAACAACGTCGCGCGATGGTCCGAGTAAGAGGGCACTTGTTGGAAACCCCTCAGTCCACACCCGCAACACACCGGTATAGCGACGTTGCACGGAGAGAAAGTTGCCGAGCCATTCGCTGAGGTCATCCTCGTTACCGCTGAGAACAACTGCTGGATAGCGTTCAAATAAAGGCACCATCGCCACCGCAGTTTCACTGGAAAGAGCCGCTAATACTTGGTTTTTATCGTCGAAATAGCGGTAAAAGGTACTTCTTGCAGTCCCTGCTTCGTTGACGATGAGGTCAATATTTGACGCTGCAAAACCATTTTCACTGAAGACTCGAGCCGAAGAATCAAGAAGCCGTCGTACTGTTATTTTGGCTGCTGCACTGAGGTGGTTGAAGTTTGAGGAGTCCCCTTGCTCACTCTTGGTCGGGAGTAAACCCATGGCCCCGAGATGAGCGATTGGGTAGGAATTGGGGTGAACTTCCGGCGTGCGTGACGTACTACGGGGCCCAGATTCCAATATTGATCGCGGAGTATCGGGGAAAAGAAACAATTGGGTAGCTGTGGCCAAACTATCCAGCAACTGATTATCTGTCATGTTTGGTTTATAAACGCAACGCATATAGTTGTATCGATTGTTGAGAGCCAAACACAGGATCGCGGCCGTTCGTGGATCATCGCCCGTGTAGCCAGCCGCGGAAATGGCTCTTGAGAGGTGCTTGGTATGGAATTCAGTGAATCCATGCACGGTTGAGCGTATGGGTGCATTTGGGGCATTAACATTTGCCCATTCAATGAACATTGGGGCGTATCGCTCAAATACCCAAGACCATTCACCGAGCCACCAGTGCAGGTTGTCGAAGCCATCTATTGTGGGCCCGAGACGTCCAAGTCGACGCACCACACGGGCAAGTTGCCCGCCAGCTTCAGTCATCAATTCCAAGAAGACTTCTTCTTTACTCTTGAAGTACTGGTACATCGTGGCTCGTGAGATACCAGCTGTTTTAGCCAGGTCATCAACAGCCGTGAAGTGATAACCAAACTCAGAAAAGCAGGCTAGGCCGGCCTCAAGAATATCTTGACGGGTTTTAGCTCCGCGAATTCCTATTTTAGGACTTGTTGGACCGTAGCTTGCGCGCCGCTTAAAGATCGCCGCGTCGCGGGCATCACTCATAAGAAAAAGACCTTCCGATAACCGCACACTCTAGATTCCCACTAAGGGAGACACTAGTGTCAGACTACTCGGTAGACATCAACTTAGTACTGGGACTTGATCAGTTTCTGAGCCCCACTGGGGGAGAGGACAAACATGAGTTTTCAACCTTTACCGGCAGTCAACGAGGACACTGTCAATTTTTGGAGCAGCGGAGCAGATGGAGTCTTACGAATCCAACGTTGTGTGCCTTGCCTGACATGGTTCCATCCACCCACTCCGGTCTGTCCCGCATGCTTATCAATGAATGTTGGTCCACAACCGACTTCTGGACGCGCGACTGTCGTGGCTTTCAGCGTGAATCACCAACCTTGGTCTCCAGATATGCAGGTACCTTTCGTGGTGGGAGTTGTTGCGATTGATGATGCCTCTGGCGTGCAATTGACTACTCGCTTCATTGATGTTGAAGTCACCGAAGTCCGCGTGGGGATGGCAGTGGAAGTCTCATTTCTCCCAGCAGAAGATGTTTTCTTGCCGCTGTTTCGTCCCGTAGATAAGGAGTCCTGATTATGAATCGATATCTCGGTCAGCGCATTGGTGAGAGGGACGCAGTCATCTCCGGTATTGGTCGCTCGCAAGTTGGTCGCAAACTCGGTCGCAGTGGATTGTCATTAACAGTCGAGTCTGCCCTACGGGCCATTGAAGACGCTGGCTTAAAGCGTGAGGATATAGATGGTCTAGCTACTTATCCGGGGCAGATTGATGGATCGCCGGGAATGTCGCCCTGTGGCATTAATGATGTCCAAGATGCACTGCGCTTGAAGTTAAATTGGTTCGCAGGCGGTGGCGAGGTCCCGGCGCAACTTGGTGCAGTTTTTAATGCCGTTGCAGCAGTCGCTGCTGGTTTAGCGAATCATGTCTTGGTATTTCGAACTGTCACTGAATCAAGTTCTCAGACTGCGACTCGTCGCGCCAGTGTGGTGGGTGCTGGGAGTGGGCGCATCGGTGGAAGCATGCAATGGATGGTGCCTTTTCAAGCGGTCTCAGCATCAAATTGGGTAGGCACATACGCGCAGCGATACATGCACCAGTTTGGATTGACGCGCAAGCAGTTGGGTCAGATTCCATTGAATCAGCGCCGTCATGGCGCACTGTACGATGAGGCGATCTTTCGAGATCCGATGACGATGGACGACTATCTCGCAGCGCGCATGATTTCCTATCCGCTTGGTTTATTTGACTGCGATATTCCATGTGATGGATCTTGCGCGGTCATTATTTCCCGTGCTGATGCGGCTAGTTATCTAAAGAACGTCGTTCGTATTGAAGCTATTGGTTCTGCGTTGACGGGACGCAACAGTTGGGATCAGAGATCTGATCTCACCGAAACGGCGGCCCACGACTGCGCTCCGATGATGTGGGCACGCACCGACCTCAAGGTCGGCGATGTTGATACGGTCCAGTTGTATGATGGATTCTCTTTTCTTACTATCACCTGGCTTGAGGCATTGGGATTCTTCCCTAAGGGTGAGGCGGGTCCGTGGCTCGAAGCGGGTGAGAAGCGAATTGGACTTGGTGGTGAAATTCCACTGAACACCAACGGTGGCCAACTTTCGGGTGGTCGCTTGCATGGTTACGGCTATCTCTTTGAAGCCTGCGCCCAGTTACGCGGTGAGGCTACTGGCAGGCAAGTATCTGGGGCCGAGGTCGCTGTAGTAGCGGCCGGCGGGGGTCCCTTAGGCGGATGCATGTTGCTAACAAAGAATCGCTAATGAATAGGCGGATATCTGTTCAGCCGAGAGCGCCCTTTTCACGGTAATCAGAAATTGCATCCCAGTCCAGACCTGCATCCATGAGAATCGTTTCTGTGTGCTGGCCCAATTCTGGTGCGGCACTTTGAGGGATGGTGGGTTGGTTGTCAAAGGACATCGGTGATGCCACGATGCGAAAGTCAATGCCATCGTTGTCGGTGAGCCGAGGCATCATCCCGTTTGGTTCGATTTGGGGATGATCGTGCACCTCTTTCACGCCGAGTACGGGAGCCCATACGCCGCTAAATGTGCCGAGTCTGCGCTTCCATTCGGCAAGATCGGCACGCGCAAAAATCTCATCGAGTATTTGTACACAGACTTCTTTGTTCACAAATCTTGCTGCTGCATCAATGAAGCGCGGATCAACTTTTAGGTTGGGTTCAAGCATAACGTCGCAAAGTTCGCCCCAGAATCGATCTGCCTGGAGGAGTACGAGATAGATCCAACGATTGTCGGCCGTCCGGTACCAGTTAGTCAGTGGGTTGCCAGGTTGGGTGCGATCGGGGATCATTGGTTTGTCTTGATACGGAGCACTGACAAGGTCTGGGCTCATTGACCACATGCCGACATTCATCAATGAAACATCAACGATTGATGTTTCTCCAGAACGTTCGCGCTTAAACAACGCCATGGCTGTCGCCCCAGCGAGCGTGTTCCCACCCTGTAGATCATAAAAAGCAGGAGGCTGTGGTGGGGGAGTATCGTCGCCGATGCTGTCAAGCAAACGCTGGGCAAACCCTGATGTGGCCCACCCCGCAGCGAGGTCATAGCCACCAGTATTGCTCATCGGTCCGTGGCTACCCCATCCACTTCCGCGCACATAAATGATATTTGGATTGACAGCCCTCACATCCTCAACATCGAGTTTCAATTTGGCGCGGACTTCTGGGAGATAGCTCGTGAGAAAGACATCACTGACGGCGGCAATCTTCATTAACACCTCGTGTCCCGCTGGATTTGAAAGATCAATCGTGATGCTTTTCTTGCCCCGATTGGGGACTTCATTGAATGGATTGGGTCCGTTCTTATCAAGATTCAACATATTTTTCAGAGCTCGTTGGGGATCCCCAGATGGTGGCTCAACCTTGATGACTTCAGCTCCAAGATCGGCCAAAATAGCTCCCGCGGCGGGTACGAAAGTCCAGGCCGCTACTTCAAGAACACGAACTCCTGCTAACGGCTGCGACATGATTTCCTCTTTCGGTGTTCTGCTTCTTGAAGCGATGATGGACATGTGTCAGACTTACATTCTGACACATGTGTCGGCTACAATTAAAGCTCGAGCTAGAGCTTAAAGTAAGCAAATTCTTGGTCGCCCAGATACTGCAAAGGAGAACTCATGACTGCTGAACGATTTCCAGTGGAAGAGAGCCACATCATGATGTTCGCCCGAGCTATCGGCGATCCAAATCCTGTGTACAGCGACCCAAACTCGTCAGCTGCCAAGGCGATGGGAGGCATCATCGCCCCGCCCACATTCGCCATGGCCGCTGCCCAATTTGACCCGGAGAATCCTTTGATTCCTCGGCCAGGCGAACCATGGTTTGGCTCGGCCAAAGAAGCCAGTGGATACAAGCGCGAGGGCACTGGTCTGCTTCATGCCGAGCAACATTTTGAGTACCACCGACCACTTCGGGCCGGGGAAGTTTTGCGCGGGATTGAACGTTCAGGTGAGACTTGGCAGAAAGAATCAAAGCGGGGCGGAACGCTGAATTTCGCCGAGAAATTCATTGATTATGTTGTGCGCGAAACTGGAGACAAAGTTGTCACCGTGCGGATGGTGTCTGTCGTGCCTTCACAAGTTGTCACTCAGGACTAGCAAGGTAAGCGCAACTCATGACACTCAAGGCTTCCCACATAAAGATTGGTGACTCACGGACCGAAATCGTGCTGCATAACATCACCCGCACTCAGATTGTGATGTACGCAGGTGCCTCGGGGGATTACAACCCATTACATTCGGATGAAGTTTACGTGACCCAAGCGGCGGGTTATCCGACAGTTTTCGCGCATGGAATGCTGAGTATGGGGGCAACCGCTCGGGTGTTGACTGATTGGGTGGGTGATGGTCAGTTGAAAAGTTATGGCGTCCGCTTCGTGAGCCAAGTTTGGCCAGGCGATACTCTTACCGCCACCGCAACAATTGCAGACATCCGAAAAGATGGCCGCTTTCATTACGCTGATTTCTCAGTGGTAACGGTTAATCAAGATGGCAAGCAAGTTGTTACTGGTACGGCTACGGCGAGTATTGATGACTAAAAAATATATCCACAAACTAGGAGAGGAAAAATATCATGCAGATCAACGGACTGAGGGCGATGATTGTCGGAGGAGCCTCGGGCATGGCGCGCGCCACGGCTGAGCGAATAGCTGCCGGTGGTGGCAAGGTTGCCATCCTGGACCGCGCTGGTTCGGCTGGAGCGGAAGTAGCCGCAAACATTGGGGGGCTATTTTTCGAGTGCGACATTCTTGATTATGAGGGTGTCGAAACAGTCATTCAGAACGCTGTGGATGGTCTGGGTGGTTTGGATGCCGCAGTGATCACTGCCGGCGGTGGTACGGCGGCGAAAACGTTGGGTAAGAATGGCCCACATTCATTGGAAGAGTTCCGTAAAGTCGTCGACTTAAATCTCATCGGAACTTTCAATCTCAATCGATTGCAAGCTTTTCATATGTCGAAGAATGAGCCCAATGAGGATGAGGAGCGTGGAGTCATCATCAACACTGCTTCGATCGCTGCCTTTGAAGGGCAGATTGGTCAGGTGGCGTACACTGCGTCTAAAGCCGCTATCGCCGGTATGTCATTGACGATGGCGCGTGATCTTGGGTCGTACGGAATCCGCGTGAACACCATCGCCCCAAGCCTTTTTGACACCGGCATTACGGCTGGACTCCCTGCTGAGATGAAGGAACCGCTGACAAAAGATGCGGCTTTCCCGAAGCGCATGGGACGTCCTGATGAGTACGCTCGCTTGGCTGTGGCGATCATCGAGAATCCGATGTTGAATGGTGGCACGATTCGTCTTGACGCGGGACAACGCTTCGCCCCTAGATGAAATGACATCACGGCGAATATGTGCTTATTCGTCGTTTTATTGTCGCTGATTAAGGGTGACGGGCGGCGAGAACAGCGGCATTGCGAATGAGGTCAAGAACAACGGGGCCAAAGGATTCAACTTTTGGATTGACCGCAGCTCCTGATAGGAATCTGCTGTAACCCTGTTCCAGGACGATGCCTAATTTCCAGCGTGCTAAGACGATGTAAAAGATGTAATCGTCGGTGGACTTTCCGCTGTACTTTTCGTATGAGGCGCGCACCTCATCAATGGTTGGCATGCCAGTGAGGTCAACATAGTTGGTAGCTCCCTGAACCTCTGTTCCATCGGGCCACGACACCAAGACCCATCCGAGGTCAAGCAATGGGTCCCCGATTGTTGTCATCTCCCAATCAATGATCGCTGCTAACTCGGCCGGGGCACCGTGGCGATACATGACATTGGCAAACTGGTAATCGCCATGCATGATGCCTGGTGTCCAATGCTTGGGTTGATGATTACGTAGCCATGCGGCGGTCTCCATAAGTCCGGGCAACTC
>CAMAYS010000002.1:0-62704 GCA_945862545.1 Bifidobacterium breve
GGCGAGTCGGATGAATCGGTGATGAGTCGCACGCCATAGAACGATGCTGCGGCGCGTACACGATCTTGATGTTCAGCGGCCACATACAAAGCGAACGGACCAGACATGCAGTAACCCACGCAACCAGCAATCTGAGCATTGGCTACTGATTCTTTTTCTGCATATGCAAAAAGTTCAGACGCATCGCGAGCGATCATTCGATTGCCTGTGCCACCCATCAACTCCACCATTCGTTGAAAGGATTCTTTGCTGGAAAAGTCAAGTTCAAATGACGGTGTCGTGCGGTAATACAAGTTAGGCAGCATCACGTAATAACCGCACTCGGCGATGCGCTTGGCCATCTCATGCAAGAGAGGACGCTTGCCGGGGGCATCCATCAAAAAGAGAACTACGGGAAATGGTCCGACCCCTTGTGGATGGACCACATATGTCCCCATGGAGCCTTCTGGTGTTTCGATCACAAGATGTCGTTCAATCACATCTCGAACCATAGTGCTAGCACAGGTAAGTTCCGACACGTATGGCGAGAGCGGCTACCGTGATCACTATGAGTGCCGTTGCAGCCGAAACCACTCTCACTGATATCTTGATCCGCTCCTGTGGATTGCATGATCCCACTGGTTCTTGATCGTGAACACTCCGAGTCGCGAAGCAGTTGAAAAGGACATCCGGCATTGGCTGATGAGCAATTGGGATCCGACCCTTTCACTCCAAGCATGGCGTGAGTTGTTGGTGGACGCTGGTTGGGCAGTTCCTTCCTGGTCTCGACAATGCTTTGGGCGAGACCTCCCCGCATGGGCAGATCAAGTCGTCGCTGACGAAATTCGATCAATTGGTGCGGTGGGTCAGCCTCTTGGAAGCGGAATGTCATTAGCGGCACCGACGATCGTTGAACATGGTTCGGATGAACTGCGTCAACTGATTTTGCATCCAACTTTGACAGGTGAGAAAACTTGGTGCCAACTTTTTAGTGAGCCGGGAGCAGGATCCGATCTCGCTGGACTATCAACTTCGGCAGTGTTGGACGGAGATGAATGGGTGATCAACGGACAAAAAGTATGGAACACCAGTGCCCACCACGCCGATTACGGAATGTTGGTGGCGCGTACATCATGGGATGTACCCAAGCATCATGGAATCTCCTATTTTGCTTTACCGATGCATCAACCTGGCATTGAGGTTCGTGGGATAAAACAAATGAACCGCCACGCGTCGTTCAATGAAGTGTTTTTGACTGATGCTCGGATACCAGCGAATCATCTAGTGGGGACTCTGAACGACGGCTGGAGAGTAGCTCGGGCGACTTTGGCTCACGAACGAACCTTCTCCACGATGCGCCGACCCAAGTTTGTGCAATCCGCAGGAAAACAAAGTCGAGCCGTGAGCGAGGCCGAAGTCGAAGCCGAAGAACACTTCAAAACCTATGTCTGGTACCCGCAGCGGGCTGGTCGAGTTGATCTTGTCATTGAACGCGCTCAGCAACACGGGGTCGCCAGCGACCTAGTGATTCGTCAAGAGATCGCCGCTCTGATTTCGTTTCAGAGAACTAGTGAGTGGACAGCACTTCGAGCCCGAGCAGCCAGGGCACTTGGACGCCCACCTGGTCCCGAGGGTTCGCTCGGCAAATTGGCTGCTTCACAAGTTGCACGGATGGCTCACCGCGTGCACACCTTGATCAGTGGCGCCAACGGCATGCTGACAACTGGCGATCACCCGCATGACGCCACGATTGCCGAAGTTTTGGTCAGCACACCTGCTCAATCAATCGCTGGTGGCACAGATGAAATACAAAAATCCATTATTGGAGAAAAAATCTTAGGTCTTGCGCGAGAATCAGATCCCTCGCTCGATCTCCCGTTTCGCGAAGTTGCTCGTCGCAGTCAATAAAACTATGAACGCCAAGATGCTCAGGTACCATCTGACAGAGCCTCTACACAGGAATTGAAAGTCGACTCGCAACATGGAAATCCTCGGGTTACATCATGTCAATCTCAATGTTCATTCCTTGGCGGATTCGCTTGCCTTCTATGTGGATGGTTTGGGTTGTAGCGAGTTTTCTCGACCAGGGTTCACCGTCGATGGCGCTTGGCTACGCATCGGAGCACATGAATTACATCTCATGGTGCGATCCGATGCCGTCATTGATCGCAGTCAACATTTTGCCCTCACAGTGACAAATATTGAGGAGTGCCGTCGCCACCTTGATGAAAAAGGAATCTCATATCGAGTGGCTCCCGAAATTGCTGGCGTCAATCGACAGATTTTTCTACACGACCCCAGTGGGAATCGCATTGAGTTAAATCTTGTCACGAATTAGAACTTGTACGTCACATTCGTGAGTCGTTCGCTGAGTTCCCATAACCCTTGAGCATCGGCAACATCACGTGCCCGACGACTTGGCGTTTCCAATACGGGATGCCCGAAAGCATGGAAACGTGGACCGTAATATTCTCCAGCGCGTACACCTCGATCAACTGCTGCACGAAGTTGTGATTCGCAGCCTTGAACACCAGTGCGAATCAGCACCGGCGTGGCCCGACGCATCACGACATTGGTGACCGATTTTCCGTTTTTCCCGAGTTCTGTTTTTGCCATTCCTGGATGTGCCGCAACGGCGATCGTAGAACTCTTCGCCTCGCGCAGGCGCCGATCAAGTTCGGAAGTGAACAATAAGTTCGCCAACTTACTTTGGAAGTAAGCACCCCAACGGCTGTACCGCCGTTGATCACACATCAGGTCGTCAAGATGTATTTTTCCCGGCCGATGTCCATCACTCGAGACGGCAACGATTCGACCATTCGGGGCAGCTGCGACAAGCGGAAGAAGCAACCCTGTCAGCGCGAAATGTCCGAGGTGATTGACCCCAATCTGAGTTTCGAAACCATCCACCGTGCGACTCTCATCGAGAGCCATCAGACCGGCGTTATTCATCAGAATGTCGATCGGTGTTCCGGCGGTGAGCAAAGCCTCACTGAACGAACGCACTGAGGCCAAACTTGCGAGATCAAGTTGTTGCACAACTATCTGAGCATCAGGTACCGATGCCCGAATATCGGCGACGGCTTGACTTGCTTTTTCCGCGTTACGACAGGCCATGATCATTGTGGCTCGCGCCCGCGCAAGGTTGCGTGTTGACTCAAGACCTAAACCGGAATTCGCGCCCGTAATAACAACAGTTCGTCCTTCTAAATCGGGAATATCTGCAGTTGTCCACTCGGTTTTGCTCATAGTTCAGTGTGGCACAAGAGCCATGGAAGCGCCCAATATGACAACCCATCCCACCCCATCCTGAGTAAAGTGACGTTGCCCCATTTTGTCTAAGGACCCTCACACCGATGAACACCTCTGAACACCGAACCTTGCTGATGTCTGGCGTGGGGATTGTTGCTGCTGCCTGCTTAGTAGTGGCTTTGGTCTCAGGTGGATCAAACACGAGCACATCTCCAAATGACTCAACATCGACCTCAAGCAGTTCATTGGTAGACATTGAACCTGTGACCAGCGTTCCTGGTACCGACTCGTCAACAGTACCCGCCACCGATCCCGTCGACATCACAGGCGAAGAGCCAACAAGCGATGAACCCTGCGTCTTGACTGTGCGCTCGCTTGCTGGTGGCGATACTGGACCAAGCGTCACGTGTTTACAAGAGGCACTGATCGTCGCCGGCTTTCTCAACACTGCAGCGACAGGCGTGTATGACAATGCCACTGCTGCTGCCGTCGAAAACTTACAAATCGATCGTGATCTTTTCGTAGATGGCAAGACTGGTCGCGAAACTGCTCTCTCACTCGGAGTGTGGCCAGACGAAAATTCTCTCGTGATTCGCACACCGCCGCCAACCCCAGGAGCAGTTGATCTTTTGGGCTACGAATTATCTTCCGTGGCCACAAGTGGACCCGATGCCCCTCCCCTTCCACCTAATTCAGGATCAGGTCGTCGACTGGTATTCGAACGTGCTGGTCAACGCATCTGGGCCGTGGGCGAAGACAATGTAGTGATTCGCTCGTGGTTGGTGTCAGGAAGCAAATACAACAACGAAACACCCGGATCTCATGCTGTGTACAGCCGCTCAGATGTGTCGACGGCGTGGAATGGCAAAGCGTTCCTCTACAAAATGGTGCGTTGGCTGAAAACTGATATCGGTGCCATCGGTTTTCACGCCCTACCCATTCATCGTTCTGATAACACGCCGTATCAGACGGATGCCGAACTTGGCACTCGTCTATCTGGTGGCTGTCAGCGCCAAGCCAATCTTGATGCCGACTTCACATGGGAATTTGCCCAAATTGGCACACCCGTGATTGTTATCTAATAACTTTTTTCCTCAGCGCGCGATCAATTTCGACATACTTGCTTCGGCTACTGAGAGATCATCACGTTCACTATTGATGATTGAACTCAAGTAACTCACCGCGACATACCCATCAGCGACCATTCCACCATCAGTATCTTGCGGAAGTTCAGCGGCTTCACCCCACGCCATGCGCACGTAATAGCCACCCTCGTGACCGACCTTTGGTTCCAAAGTGGCGGTACTCATTCGGCGTGGTGGTTCATGACCGAGACGAGCCGATTTCCAGCCTTTGATATCCGCCAAATCAATGTTCGGCACATTGATGTTGACTACTACTGGAGTCTTTGGCATGTTGGCTACCAAACCTTCAACAAATGATGCCGCTACGCTCGCCGCTGTCTCCCACTTTTGCCCGACCAACATCTCATCCCAGCCCTGACCCTCAACACCGAAACCTGTCACGGACTGACTCACTGCAATTCCTGAGACGAGTCCATTACGAGCCGTGAGCGCCGCCCCGACAGTACCTGAGTGATACACCGAACGACCCACATTCGCTCCAGGGTTAATGCCTGCCACTACTAGGTCAAACGGCGGACCAAAGGCACCGAGGCGCGAGAACATGACACACAATGCTGGGGGTCCAGTGATTGCCCATGCTTCATCGATTCCTTCAACATGAGCTTTGTGGACTTCTGGCTGAATCAGGTGAAGAGCACCCAAGGCAGCACCAGCGCCAGAGAACTCCCGATCAGGGGCAACGATGACCACTTCGCCAAAGGGGCGCATGGCGCGCGCTAGGACATGCAAACCAACTGAATCAATACCATCATCATTTGTCAACAAAATACGCATACCTACATCGTTGCCGATGGCAGCAAGCCCTCAAGCATCCTGGGAGTGACGCTGTGCTTAACGTCCAGTGAAATGTGGCGGTCGTCGCTCCAAGAACGAAGCCACTCCCTCGCGATGATCTTCACTCTTGAAACTCGCCGACATCGCTGCGGTGTGTCGCTCCATATGCTCGGGGACTGAGGCAGTCAAAGCGTTGTACGTCAGGTTTTTGATCAGTTTCAAACTGTGCGGGGAACCCGCAGCGATTTTTGCGGCCATTTCATAGGCTCGTGGCAAAAGCGCATCTGGCTCCACAACTTCAAGTACATAACCGAGGCTGAGAGCCTCGTCTGCGAGAACCATGTCGCCGGTATATGTCAGTCGCAACGCATTTTGCAGACCAACAATCCGCGGTAGAAGCCAGGTTCCTGCTCCCGTGTCAGGAACCAAACCACGGTGCACAAAGTTCCAAGAAAAACGTGCGTTCGTGGATGCCAAACGGATATCACACTGCGACGTGAATTCGGCACCCATGCCCATCGCGGGTCCGTCAATGGCACAGATCGTTGGCTTTGGGCATTGCACAATCGGCCACCATTTCTCCGTTTCTTCGGCGCTACCGCGCAGTCCACGTTGTGCACCTGGGATCGTTGCTAGGTCGGCGAGATCAGTTCCCGCACAAAATGACCCAGCGACACCAGTGATTACTAAGACAGAGATGTCATCGTCGGATCCAGCATATTCAACTGTGGCAATGAAGTCAGCCAACATTGCAAATGTCATGGCATTCTTTTTTGCTGGACGATCAATAGTGATTGTACCGATGCGATTTTCAGAGGTGTAGTGAATGAATTCGTCCATCATCAATCTCACTTTCTGACAAGCGTGTAATCGTCCGCACGTGGCTCACGGGTTTGTTCCCAAAATTCAAGAACGCTGAATGGCCAGTTCTGTGCGGTGCGCCCATGAGCATTCTTGTACCAACTACTCACCGAGGAAAATCCCCATGTGCGCAACTTGTTGGCGGCATCGATACGTTCGTTGTACTCGTCGTGAACATCTTGGCGCGGATCTAGTGAACCATTCTTTGTTTCTAACAACAGTCTCACGCATTCGACAAGGTAATACACTTCGCACTCACTGAAATAAATAATCGAGCCATTGGCCACGATGTTTGTGTTGGGACCATAGAGACAAAAGAAATTCGGGAAGTTTGGAATGACAACTCCGAGGTACGCCCGAGCATTACCTGCCCACTGCTCATGGAGATCGGTGCCATTGATACCCGTCACTTTCATCGGCGTCAAAAATTGACTGGCCTTGAAACCAGTGCCGTAAATAATCACATCAACATCAAAGAACTGTCCATCCGCTGTGCGGATTCCCCCTGCTTCAATGGACTCAATGGACTCAGTCACCAAATGCACATGAGGTTGACGCAAGGCCAGGGCAAATGAACCATCATCAACAATGAAGCGCTTTGATAGCGGTGGATAATTGGGAGTGAGTTGACGCCGCAGAGTTTCATCTCCTTCAGTGAGCGCATTCGTCCACTCCATCAACATCTGGCGCATCATCTCATTCATCAGACCCACTGCTTTTTCTGTGGGCGGATATTCTGGGTCAACTGTGGCTGCGGGCAACATTCCTTCAGCCATACGCCAAAACATTGAGAAGCGATACCACTCGGCATAAAACGGAACATGAGCCAACATCCAATTGAATCCGTTGGGCACTGCTTCGTGATATCGCGGTGCGGGGATCATCCAAGGTGTCGTGCGCTGGAAAACAAAAAGTTCGCCCGCCTCTTTTGCGACTTGTGGAATAAATTGGCAGGCACTTGCGCCCGTGCCAATGACCGCGACTCTCTTGCCTGCGAGATTGACACTTTGATCCCATTGTGCAGAATGAAAAGCGTCACCAGCGAAAGATTCGCGCCCAGCGATGTCAGGATAATTGGGGCGATTCAATTGTCCGACAGCCGATACCAAAATGTTCGCCCGATCGATCTGTCGCCCACCCATGTCGTCAATTGAAGTCACGACCCAATGCTGAGTTACTTCTTCCCACACTGCGGACTCAACTTCGGTATTGAACTTGATGATCGGGAGCAAATCGAATTGCTCGGCACAGTCGCGGAAATATTGGTGTAGCACTTGCTGCGGACTAAAAAAGTATGGCCAGTCGTGACGCTGGGCGAAACTGTAGCTATACATGTGATTTTGAATATCCACACGACAGCCTGGGTATTTGTTTTCTAACCAGGTGCCACCGACATCTTCGTTCTTTTCCAAGACAGTGACGGTGACACCAGCTTGACGCAGCCGATGAGCCGCGGCAATACCCGACATGCCTGCCCCTATGACGATGGCACTGAACTCACGCTCAGAGTCAATTGAATCCTTCGTCCACTGCGGGGCACGCAACTGATCGCCGTCAAGAGCGAGTTCTTCAAGGAGCAATGGCACATAGCGTTCGCTCACTGGTTCGGCAGCGATGAAATGCATGATGGCGCGCAGATCGTCGGGCGAGGGACGCGCTGGAATCTGTTGCTGCTCATCGCGAAACTTTCGCAAACCGCGCAAAATGATGTCACGAGCGAGAGTCTGCTGCTCTTCGTCATAGCCACTCTGTGGATCTCGAAGTTTGAGTACATCAGGAATCAGACGCGGGTCAAGTAATGACACATCACCGGTCAGATGAGCCACGGTGCTCACCAAGGCCAGCAGTTCAGCCTCCGCTAGATGTGTGACGATCTCGGCATCATTATCGGGCAATGGCATGATCTGCGTATTCTTCCCCATGCTCTGAGCGTATGCGCCTCTGGCTAGGGGTCTCTCAGCGGGGGGAAGTAAAACGCCTCAAACTTCGAGTTGAAAGGAGGCAAGAAGTTCAAGAACGAGGTCATTGATCCGATCACGGATTGGACGGACTGCATCAACGCCTTGACCGGCGGGGTCATCAAGTTTCCAGTCGAGGTATGTCTTACCGGGATAGAACGGGCAACTGTCGCCGCATCCCATGGTGATCACGACATCACTTACTTGTACTGCTTCATCAGTCAACTTTTTTGGAGACGCTCCGTCGGCATGAAGATCAATGCCAAGTTCAGCCATCGCCTCAACAACCGCGCTGTTAATGGAATCAGCGGGGGCCGTTCCAGCAGAGCGGACAAGAACCGTGTCCCCTGCGTGATGTTGCAAGAGTGCCGCCGCCATCTGTGAGCGACCGGCATTGTGGACGCAGACAAAAAGAACTTCTGGTCGAGACTGAGTCATTATTTATTTGGCTTCTTCGTCCCGCGCAACGGGATAGAGAACTTTCACCAAGACGTATGCCAACAGACCTCCAACAATCTGAGCAATCAAGAATCCCGGAATGGAGGATGGCTTGATACCAGCAAAGGAGTCTGACAACGAACGCGCGAAGTCAACGGCAGGATTGGCAAAACTTGTTGACGAAGTGAACCAATAGGCGCCACCAATCCAGACACCCACGGCATAGGGAACTGCCGAAGCACGACCACTGCGAACGATACAAAAAATAATTAAGACCAAGCCGATCGTGGCGATCACCTCGGAAAACCACAGTGCTCCCGAGGAGCGGTCTTTAGTCGAGAGATTGACAACATCCAATTCAAACATCACATTGGCGATCATCGCCCCGATACATCCACCAGCGATTTGTACAAGTGAATAGAGAATCGTGTCGCGTGTTGACAGACCACCGAACAAACGCGTGACCATTGAGACGACCGGGTTGAAGTGGGCTCCGGAAACTGGCCCAAGAGCCAAGATCAAGGCGATCAGGGCGCCAACGGTGGCAGCAGCGTTTTCTAACAGTTGCAGACCCACATCATCGGGCGAGAGTCGCTGGGCCATGATGCCCGATCCCACGACCGTGGCCACCAATAAGGCCGTACCCACTGCTTCGGCCGTTAGTCGAGCGATGAGTGTGGGCTGGGCGATCTGAGTCACTCGGCAAGTATGCCAAAAATCCTGACTTACCTACGGTTTATTGAACGGGAGTAAGTGAACGAGGGGTTAAAACGGGACTAACAGTTGTATCTCGCTTGTGAGTATCTGAGAGACTGAGACCGTGAGCGATTCAAAAGTCTCTGATATTTTCGATCCACCAGCATGGCGCCAAGTACCAGGCTTTGATTTCACCGATATCACCTATCACCGCTCGGTTGAGCACGGGACAGTACGCGTAGCTTTCAACCGCCCAGAGATCCGCAATGCATTTCGCCCACACACCGTGGACGAACTCTTTTCGGCTCTCGAGCATGCCCGCCAGAGCACCGATGTCGGGTGCGTTTTACTGACAGGCAATGGGCCCTCAGCAAAAGATGGCGGATGGGCTTTTTGCAGCGGAGGCGACCAACGAATTCGCGGGCGCGACGGATACCGCTATGCCGATGGTGAAACCGCCGAAAGTATCAATCCGGCTAAGAGTGGGCGCCTGCACATTTTGGAGGTTCAGCGACTCATTCGCTTCATGCCCAAGATTGTGATTTGCGTCGTACCAGGTTGGGCGGCAGGTGGCGGACACAGTCTGCATGTTGTCAGTGATCTCACATTGGCTAGTCAAGAACATGCGCGGTTTAAGCAGACTGACGCTGATGTAGCAAGTTTCGATGGTGGTTTTGGATCGGCATATCTAGCGCGACAAGTGGGGCAAAAGTTTGCTCGTGAGATTTTCTTCTTGGGGCGTGAGTACAGCGCTGATGAGGCCCACCGAATGGGCATGGTCAACGCGGTGGTGCCCCATCGCGAACTTGAGGCCACGGCTCTGCAGTGGGCTAAGGAAATCAACGCCAAGAGTCCGATGGCGCAACGAATGCTCAAGTTTTCCTTCAACATGATTGATGATGGTCTCGTCGGACAACAGATTTTTGCTGGAGAAGCAACACGTCTGGCATACATGACCGATGAGGCACAAGAGGGGCGCGAGTCTTTCTTAGAAAAGCGGGATCCCGACTGGGCGCCTTACCCGTGGTATTACTGATCATCTCGCGCTCTGCGGTTACACGATGACACGCCAACTCATTTTTGTTGACGACCCTGAGGACCCACGACTGAGTCGCTTTCGTTTGCGTGAGAGAGAACTTCGTCCACGCCATATCCCATCTCGAGTTTTCAAAAGCATGCAGATGGGTGAGGTTGAAAAAATCACACTTGGGATGTTCGTAGCTGAAGGCGACCTAGTTGTTGAGCGCGCCTTGGCGGCAGGTTGCGTGTTGGTTGAAGCGCTGACCGATGCCACTACTCCGACGGCCGTCGTTGAGAACATTGATCCAGCGGTGCCCGTGTACGCGGCAACTCCCGAGGTGCGCAAGACATTAACCGGACTCGGTGTAGCGCTCGACATCATTGCCTTATTTGAGCGTCCCGCGCCACTCACGCTCGATGAGTTGTTGTCAACTGCGCATCATCTACTGGTCGTCGAAGATGTCGACAACCCGACCAATATCGGAGCGATCGTACGCAGTGCTGCCGCATTCGGTGTGGACGGATTGATTCTTGATCGCAACAGTGCCGATCCCCTGGCGCGACGCGCTTTACGAGTATCAATGGGCACGGCGTTTACGATGCGCTATTGCCGTGTAGATGATGCCGCAAGCGTCCTCACACAGTTGCGCAACGCTGGATGCGTGGTATGCGGTTTGACACCACGCGCTGATGCCATTGATATTCGTGAGATCGGCAATCAATTGCCAAACGATGCACGGGTAGCGATTGTTCTTGGATCGGAAAGAACAGGTCTCTCCGATGCCGCTCTTGGCGCCGTGAGCCACATGGTACGTATTGCGATGGCACCTGGGATTGATTCCTTGAATGTTGCAGCAGCCGCAGCCGTGGCCTGCCACGCTCTCATCCGTCGTTATTAAGGACGTCTGCTGGGCCTGTTTTGCCTCACGTCCGCATCCGTGGGTCGCAAATGCTTGACTTTCACGGCAAACTGAAAAGGTGACCGCGACTGCTGTACTCCTCCTCTCATGCCCCGACCAGCGCGGAGTCGTCGCTGCGGTGGCTGATTTCATCGCTGTCCACGGCGGAAACATCGTCCACGCTGAGCAACACACCGATGATGTTGAGCAAGTGTTCTTCCAGCGAGTCGAATTTGAACTTGATGGCTTTTTTCTTGGGCGAGAAGAAATCCTGCCGGCCTTCGCCCAGGTTTCTTCGCAGTTCGCAATGCACGCCGATCTTCGTTTCACCGACCACAAGCCACGCGTGGCCATCTTGGCCAGCAAACAATCGCACTGCTTATTCGATCTCCTCGGTCGCTGGCATTCAGGCGAACTCCCTGCAGAGATTGTGGCTGTGATCAACAATCACCCCGATCATGCCAGCCTGGTTGAGCACATGGGTGTCCCCTATCTGCATCTCCCCGTGACACCGCAAACGAAAGCCACGCAAGAGCAAGAAGTTTTACGTGCCCTCAACGAGCAGGAAGTAGATCTCGTCGTGCTGGCGCGCTATATGCAGATCCTGTCACCAGCATTAGTCAATGCCTATCAATCACGGATCATCAATATTCATCACTCTTTCTTGCCCGCCTTCATTGGGGCTAATCCGTATCGTCAGGCCCACGATCGCGGTGTCAAAATCATCGGCGCCACTGCGCACTATGTCACCGAAGAACTAGATGAGGGTCCGATCCTTGATCAAGAAGTATCCCGCGTGACACACCGCGACTCAGTGGCCGATCTCACACGTAAGGGTCGCGATTTGGAAACAATTGTTCTCGCCCGTGCAGTGCGTGCCCATCTAGAACATCGCGTCTTGGTCTATGGACGCAAGACTGTTGTTTTCAGTTAGGTCGCGACGAACTAATTGGCAGGCCTGTGTCATTGCGTAAATGTTCGGCAGCAGGCACAAAATAAGCAGTCAATTCGGCTCGTATCGAGGCATCCGTTGTGGTGGCTTCAATAGCCGCCGCCATATGCACTAACCAGCGATCACGTTCTAGTGGTCCAACATGAAAAGGCATATGCCGCAAGCGCAATTTCGGGTGCCCACGTTCTTGATTGTAGGTATCAGGACCACCCCAATATTGCCCTAAGAACAACGCCAGACGATGCTTCGCTCCCACGAGGTCGCTTTGGTCGGGATATAGCGACCACAACACTTCATCACCCACAACCCCCGCATAGAAGTGGTCGACAAGTGAGATGAAGAACTCCATCCCGCCAACTCGTTCAAACAACGTTGTCTCATCTGTATTGCTCACACCGTCAGCCTACGAAGCGATTCCCGTGAGTGGAAATTTGTTGAGAAATATGACCCCGTCTCCGGGGCGATATCGCACTCAAACGGTTAGGAGAAGGCGGGGTCAACCCAATCCGGAAAGACATCGGGTAATCCGTCGCTGACTTTGACTGGGAAGTTTGCGGGCCTCTTCTCCAAGAAACTCATCACGCCTTCTTTGGCGTCAGCGCTGGCCCCACGTGAATTGATCGCCCGCGAATCCATCCGATGAGCATCCATCGGATGATCGGCACCGAGCATGCGCCACAACATCTGTCGGCTCAAGGCCACAGAGACTGGGGCCGTATTTTCAGCGATCTCACGTCCAATGGCGCGTGCCGCGCCCAGCAAATCACTAGCTTCGTGCACACTGCGCACCAAGCGCCCTTCCTTGGCCTCAGCAGCGCTGATCATTCGCCCCGTGAAACACCATTCAGTAGCTTGAGAAATGCCAACAATCCTTGGCAAGAACCAACTGCTAGCGGCCTCTGGAACAATCCCTCGCTTGGCAAACACGAAACCGAATTTCGCCTGATCGCCGGCCAAACGAATATCCATCGGCAGAGTCATCGTCACACCGACTCCTACTGCTGCCCCGTTAATCGCTCCAATAACTGGCTTCTTGCTCTCAAAGATTCGCAGCGAAACCAAACCTCCGCCATCGCGCATCACTCCCGATGTGGCTTTGACATCGCTGCCACCTTTAGCGAACGTCTCTCCACCACTTGATAAGTCGGCACCTGCACAAAAAGCGCGGCCCGCACCAGTGACGATCACCGCCCGAACGTTGTCATCGGCATCACTCTCGTCGAAAGCCGAAATGATTTCTTTGAGCATCCGATTAGTAAATGCGTTTAACTTCTCGGGGCGATTAAGGGTGATCGTCGCAATTTGCTCGGAAACCTCGTAGATGATCTCTTGATAAGCCATTCTTTTACCCTAATCGGGCGTCAGACGTCAAGGAAACGTGAAGCAGCAATACCCGAGCCCACGGCACCGGCAATCGCTCCGATGAGCAACAAAATGACCATCACAAAACGCATATATCCATCTGTGACAACCAAAGCTGCCAACTCGGTGTCATTGAAATCTGCAACGGCCCCAGACCATGCCGTGTTCAATCCCCACAACCCGAGACACGATAAAACACCACCAATCACACCTTGTAAAAGACCTTCAAGCATGAACGGAATGCGAATAAACCAGTTCGTCGCACCCACTAACTTCATCACTTCAATCTCGCGACGACGGGCGAACATGGCAGTCCGCACGGTATTCCAGATCAACCCCACCGCAACGACCAAAAGCACGATGGACATCACCGTCGTGGCCACGCGAATGAATTGCGAGACGCGGGCCACCACATCAAAGACATCTTGGGCGTAGGCCACTTCACGAACACCCGGGATATTGCGGAATTGTTCACCAAGTTCACGAATCAAATTGGAGTCCTGCGAAACAGGCACCACTTTAAATTGCGAAGGAATATTCGCTGGAGTCAACAGTCGTAATGTGCCGGGATCTCCAGCAAACAACTTTTCGGCCTCGGCGTAACTCTCAGCCTGATTGAGGTAGCGCAATTTCGCAACATCGATAATTGAGGCTTGAGATTCCAACGCCCCTTTGATGACTTCAATCTGTGTGGCATCAGCATCTGAGCGGACATACACGATGAGTTCAACATCGCCTTTCCAACGGGTCAGCAAATTATCAAAAGCGCGCTGAATGAGAAATGTTGAACCGACGAGCAAGAGTGACACAGCAGATGTCACCACAGCGGCACCAGTGAGGGTGATATTGCGCCTGAAACTGACCCATGTCTCGCGCAATGCATAACTAATTCGCGTCAACATCAGTCGTACACCCCACGCTCTTGGTCGCGCACAATGACGCCACGATCTAATTGCACAACTCGACGGCGCATCATATTCACAATGCGCTGATCATGAGTCGCCATCACCACAGTTGTGCCCGTGGTATTGATGCGCTCCAACAAACGCATAATTCCTTCGCCTGTGGCGGGGTCAAGGTTTCCAGTTGGCTCATCAGCCAACAAAATCAGTGGGCGATTCACAAAGGCACGCGCAATGGATACTCGTTGTTGTTCTCCACCCGACAACTGGTGCGGGAAACGATCACCTTTGTCGGCCAAACCGACAAGATCGAGAACGGCAGGAACCTGCTGGGCAATCACATGCTTGGGTCGGCCAATCACTTCAAGGGCGAAAGCCACATTCTCCGAAACGGTTTTGTTTAATAGCAATTTGTAATCCTGAAAGATATTTCCGAGGTTGCGGCGCAAATAAGGCACCTTTGACTCAGCAATCTCATTGATATTTTGCCCCGCAACCCACACTGAACCGCGTTCGGGCTGTTCTTGCCGGTTGATCAGGCGCAACAAAGTTGACTTACCTGACCCGGACGGACCCACCATGAATATGAATTCACCCTTAGCGATCTCAAAAGATGCGTCGCGAACCGCAGGTGCTTCCAACCCATAAGTTTTGGTGACATTATCTAAACGAATCATCTGACTCCTTGAGCAAGCGAGGGCTCAAACATCGGTTCATATACGGCAAGTAAACAGATTACCAGCGCGCTTGCTCTAGGTCTCGTCACCCGAACGGCGCCAACGCAAGTAACCAACCATAAATTCATCGAGATCGCCATCCAGGACCGATTCAACACTGCTGGATTCAATATTTGTCCTCAGATCTTTCACCATTTGGTATGGCTGCAAAACATAACTGCGGATCTGACTCCCCCAGCCCACCGTGGCCTGCTTGCCGGCAATGCGTGCCAGTTCCTCTTGATGTTCTTCTTCAATTTTGGCTGCAACCATTGCCTTGAGGCGATTCATTGCCTTTTCACGGTTCTGCAACTGACTGCGTTCTTCTTGGGAAGATGAAACCAATCCCGTTGGCTCATGAATCAGGCGCACAGCAGATGATGTTTTGTTGACGTGCTGACCACCAGCACCCGAGGCACGGAATACTTCCATGCGTACGTCAGTCTCATCGATTTCGATATCTGGGTTTTCCATTGCCGGCCACACTTGCACTGCAGAAAAACTTGTTTGACGGCGGCCCTGATTATCAAAAGGGCTAATCCGCACCAGACGATGAGTGCCGCGCTCTGAGGTCATCAGACCGTAGGCATAGCGTCCCTTGAGAGTGAACTCAACAGACATGATGCCCGCTTCAGTCCCAGCCGAGATGTCATCTATTTCAAAGCCCAGGCCACGACGTTCGGCCCATCGTTGATACATCCGTAAGAGAATTTCGCTCCAGTCCTGAGCATCAACACCACCGTCTTTGGTATTGATGTGCACGATGCAATCCAGTTCATCGTGCTCTCCCGTAAACAGGCTGCGCATCTCCAGACCGCTTAACTGCTCAGCGATGGTCTTAATCGCCGTTTCAATCTCAGTTTCTTGAGAGGCATCATCAACTTCACGCGCCATCTCGTGGAGAACTTCAACATCTTCAAGTTGGCGCGCCAGCACATCATAAATCTCGATATCACCCTTGGTATTGGCATATTCAGTATTCAGTTTTTTGGCCAAATTTTGATCATCCCAGAGACCAGGTTTAGATACTTCAATCTCAAGTTCACGAAAGCGTTGGCGTTGAGATTCAATTTTGAGGTAGACATTGGCTTCAGAAAGTCGGCGAGAAACGTCGCGTAAATCGTCCGTAAAATCTCGCATCAGAATTCAGTTCGTGCCGTGGCACAATTTGAATTTTTTTCCCGAGCCACACGGGCAGGCGGCATTACGCGGAGTCTTTGACCAACCCTCATTAACAATCGGTTGCTGTTTCACTGGAGTAGTCATATGTGGTCCGGACACACTGGGTAAGACTGCCGGATCCGCTGTAGCCGAGGGAGCATCAGACTTTAACTGCTGTATATTCTGCACAATCGGCGCAGGCTGATCATTTTGCACAACTTGAACATGCATCACATATTTCACGAAATCTTGGGCGATCCCCTTAATCAAGGCGCCGAACATCTCGTAGCCCTCACGCTGCCATTCTGAAAGCGGATCCTTTTGACCCATGGCACGCAGGTTGATTCCCTCTTGTAAGTAATCCATTTCTTCAAGGTGTTCACGCCAACGTTGGTCGATAATTCGCAACATCACTTGACGCTCCACATTACGCATCACAACAGGTGTCAGTTCGGCCTCACGCGTTTCGTAGTATGCCATGGCGTCAACCATCACGATGTCATACATCTTGTTAGTTGAATCACACTGAGCCAAGTCGTTAAGGCTTAACTCATTGGGCCAATAGATCTTCAGTTCTTTGCTCAGACCTTCAAGATCCCACTCATCGTCCACCTCGCTCACGCAGTATGTCTCAATCAGGGAATCAACTGCTTCGGCCATGTATTCAAGAGCCTCAACCTTGAGATCTGCACCCTCAAGAATTTGATCACGGCGCATATAAATCACTTTGCGCTGTTCGTTCATGACTTCGTCATATTTCAAAACATTTTTACGAATTTCAGCATTGCGAGTTTCAACGGTGCCCTGAGCGCGCTCAATCGCCTTGGTGACCATTTTGTGTTCAATGGCTTCATCTTCGGGTAGGGCGCGACCCATCACCCAACTCAGCGCACCAGTGGCAAACAAACGCATCAATTCATCATCAAGGCTGAGATAAAAACGAGTTGATCCTGGGTCACCTTGGCGACCAGAACGCCCACGGAGTTGGTTGTCGATACGACGGCTCTCGTGGCGCTCCGAACCAATCACATACAAGCCACCAGCATCTCGGACCTTGTCGCCTTCGGATTGGCAACGAGCGGCGATTTCATTGAACAACACGCCATAGCGCTGCTGCGCGATAGCTCTCGATGCACGATATTCTTCGGGCATATCGGCTAATGGCAGAGGTAAAGCAAATTCGTCAATCAGAGTGTCAGCGGAGTGACCTTCACTGAGAACAGCGACACGGGCTAGTCCTTCAGGGTTGCCACCCAAAATAATGTCCACTCCACGACCCGCCATGTTGGTGGCAACGGTCACTGCTCCCAAGCGCCCCGCTTGAGTGACAATCTCGGCTTCACGAGTGTGCTGCTTAGCGTTGAGGACCTCATGCTTGACACCATTTTTGGCAAGCAGTCGTGAGAGATGTTCACTCTTCTCAACGCTGACAGTTCCAATCAAAACTGGCTGCCCATTGGCATTACGTTCAATGATGTCCTCAACGACTGCATTGAATTTGGCATCTTCAGTTTTGAAAATTAGATCAGCAGCATCTTCACGCACGACAACACGGTTTGTCGGGATCGGTACCACGTGCAGGTCATAGGTGTTCATCAACTCGGCTGCTTCAGTCTGCGCTGTTCCAGTCATACCCGACAACTTGGTGTACATGCGGAAATAGTTCTGCAGAGTAATTGTCGCCAGGGTCTGGTTCTCTTCTTTTATCTTGACGCCTTCTTTGGCTTCCACCGCCTGGTGAATACCTTCGCTCCAACGCCGCCCTTCAAGAATGCGGCCCGTGAATTCATCGACAATCTTTACTTCGCCACCTTGAATGATGTAATCCTTATCGCGGCGGTACAACTCTTTGGCTTTCAACGCCACTTGCAATTGATGAACAAGATTGCGTTGCACTTCGTCGTAGAGATTCTCTAAGCCAAGTTCGGCCTCAACGCGTTCGATACCGGCCTCGGTGGGCATGACGATGCGTTTATCTTCCTCAACTTCATAGTCAATATCGCGCTTCAGGGCACGCACTATGGACGCAAAGCGATAGTACAAATTGGCCGCATCGGCTACTCGACCAGAAATGATCAAAGGAGTACGCGCTTCGTCAATAAGGATTGAGTCCACTTCATCAACGATGGCAAAGGAATGACCGCGTTGAACTTTGTCACCTTTCGTTGCTGCCATGTTGTCGCGCAGATAATCAAAACCAAATTCGTTGTTAGTTCCGTAGGTGATATCGGCGGCGTAATCGGCACGTCTTTGTTCAGATTGCTCACGATGACCAGACACGACCAACCCGATGCTGAGACCGAACCAGCGGTGAATACGTCCCATCCACTCAGCGTCGCGACGTGCGAGATATTCGTTGACCGTGATGAGGTGTACACCCTTGCCCGAGAGACCATTGAGATAAGCCGGCAAGGTTGAGACAAGTGTCTTACCCTCGCCTGTTTTCATTTCCGCGACCCAACCAAAGTGCAAGGCCGCTCCACCCATCATTTGGACGTCGTAGTGGCGCTGGCCGATGACTCGATCTGCACCTTCGCGGACCACGGCAAAGGCCTCCGTCAAAAGATCGTCCAGCGATTCCCCACGCTCTAAGCGAGAGCGAAACTCGCCTGTTTTAGCTTTCAGGTCATCGTCGGACAAAGACTTGAAAGCGGTGGCGTAGGCATTGATATCAGGAACTAGACCCTCTAGGGCCTTGAGCTTCTTGCCTTCACCGGCCCGCAGGATACGATCGAGGATTCCCATGCAGGTATAGAGCCTATCGTCGGGCAGCCCGAGGCTAGGGGTTACTGAAAATTCGCCAGAAAATGCTTCACCAGCGCCCGTTATTCGGCAGACTCTACGGGTGACATTGTCCTCAGAAAAGCCATTTCCCGCTACCGACCGCCAGATTGACGCCGTGATTTTTGATTTCGGTGGGGTTTTGGCCAGCAATGGACGACCATCCGATGTCATTAAACGATTCCCCAATGATCCGGCTGACAAAGTGTTGAAGGTCATGATGGGCGATTACGGTCAAGACACTGATCATCCGTGGCATCGCCTAGAGCGCGGCGAGATCACGATGTCGCAGTATCGCGCGGACTTGGGAGCTTTAGTTCTTGAGGCTGGATTGCAGCCGATTCAACTTCCACCCAATACCGGAAAATCAACATTTATTGGGATTACCTTTGAACCCTGTGAGCCGATTATCACCTTGGTCCATGAGCTCAAAACAGCTGGATTTCGTTTGGGCGTACTCACTAACAATGTTCGTGAATTGCGCAGTGTGTGGTGGCCAATGATGGACTTCAATAATATTTTTGACGATGTCGTGGACAGTCATGAAGTGGGAATGCGTAAGCCAAACGCCGCCATTTATCGTCTCGCCATTGAACGACTTGGTGCCGTCGCCGAGCGCACCGCCTTTTTAGATGACGCACAATCCAATGTGGACGCAGCCAGTGCTGTTGGGTTACACGGGGTGTGGGTTGAAGAAGACCCAACTTCTGCCGTGCGGACATTGCGCAGCCTCGCGGGTCTTTAGCCCCTTCTCCGCTCGGGCGTGGCTGCTACAGCGAATAAGCCAACTTGATGCGCCCCCGCCAATTCAAGGGCGTGTGCCGCCGCTTTCAGCGTGCTACCAGTTGTCACTACATCATCAATGACTAACACGCTGACTGCTCGACGCAATGGACGGGCCCGAAATAATGGTCCGCTCAGACGCTCTTCGCGGGTTCGCCCCGTCTGGGGCCGACTGTGATCGCGATACAACAGTCGGCGACAGGGAATGCCCAACTGACGAGCCACTGCGCGCGCTAAAAGTTCGGACTGATCGTAGCCGCGTCCTCTGCGCCGCGATGATGAGGTGGGTGCCCAAGTGACAATCTCGAAAGCCAGAGCATCTGGATCGTCGCGAACCGATTTCACTAACTGCCGTGCCAGGATCGACACCGCACGCCGTTGATTGCGATATTTCAAACCGCGAATGAGTTCTTGCGTCTGCCCATCAAGAATATCCGAGGCTGCAATCCTCGTTGCTGTGGTCGTGGCACTCTGATGATCAACTTGACAAGACTCACACAGACGAACCAGATGACCCGTTTGGTCGCGCTTGAAGCCTGCGGGGGCGATCCGAAAGAGTTGACGACATGAGGTGCAGACAAGAGCGGTGAACATGAAGCCATTTCATCATGGGGGTATGGCAGACCTCGTGAAATCAGGCGTGTTGAGATGTGCGAACCGAAACAAATGGCAATAAAAACTGCACCAAAGGCCCAATGCCGAACATAAAGACCAGGGTCCCGATACCCACCTTGCCTCCAAGAAATAGACCTGCTACGAGGACTGTTACCTCGATCAAAGTGCGCGCCAGGCGAATACTCAGGAATCGTCCGAAAAATTTCCGCTTGGTCATCCCAAGCATGATCCCATCGCGTGGCCCCGAACCCAAATCTGATCCGAGATACATCGCTGTTCCGATGCCCACGACAACGAGTCCAGCCAGTACTAGCAAAAGTCGTACTGCGAGATTATTCGTTTCACCAATGAACTGCTTGCTGACATCGACCATCAGCCCAATTTCAAGAGCGTTCAAAATCGTTCCTAAACCAGGTTTTTGACCCAAGGGAATCCACAACAGCAAAAGCAATAAACCTGTTCCGACAATGACAATGCCCACTGAAATATCAAGTCGTTCGGCAACGCCCGTGTGAAAAATATCCCACGGCGCCAAACCTAAATCAGCACGAATAAATAATGTGATCCCGATACCGAAAAGAGCTAGCCCAGTGACGCACCGAAGCAACTTCTCGGCAAAAAGTTTTGTCATCAGTATCGGTAACGCTCAGACTTAAATGGGCCCGATGGAGCGATGCCCAAATACTCGGCCTGCTCATCGGTGAGTTTGGTCAACTTCACGCCTAAGGCGCCGAGGTGTAGCGAAGCCACCTTTTCATCAAGATGTTTAGGTAACACGTACACGCCTAACGGATACGCCGCGAGATTGGTGAACAATTCGATTTGGGCGATGACCTGATTGGAGAATGAACAACTCATCACGAAACTTGGGTGACCAGTAGCACAACCGAGGTTCACTAAGCGTCCTTCAGCCAAAACGATGATCGCATGCCCATCAGGGAACGACCAGAGATCGGTACCAGGCTTCAGTTCATCGCGGGTTGCGCCGCTACGTGCCAGACCAGCCATGTCAATTTCTGAGTCAAAGTGCCCAATATTGCAGACGATTGCGTTGTGCTTCATTTTCGCCATGTGCTCAACAGTGATGATGTGATCGTTACCTGTTGCCGAAACAAAAATATCTATTTCGTGAATCACATCTTCAAGAGTGGTCACTTGGTAACCCTCCATCGCCGCCTGCAAAGCGTTGATCGGATCAACTTCGGTGACAATCACTCGTGCACCTTGACCACGCAGTGCCTGAGCACAACCCTTACCGACATCTCCATAACCACAGACAACGGCAACCTTGCCAGCGATCATTACATCTGTGGCGCGACAGATGGCATCAATGAGCGAATGGCGACAGCCGTACAAGTTGTCAAACTTTGACTTCGTCACCGAGTCGTTGACATTGATCGCAGGGAACAACAACTCGTTGCGCTCCGCCATTTTGTAGAGGCGCATCACACCAGTCGTTGTCTCTTCGGTGACACCCTTCACTCCAGCAGCCATCCGAGTCCATTTGTTGGGTTCGGTCTTGAGACCGCGCTGCAATAAACCGAGCACGATGGCAAGTTCCGGATTGGAAGCCGATGTTGGATCTGGAACTTCACCCGACTTTTCGTACTCCACTCCCTTATGCAACAAGAAAGTGGCATCGCCGCCATCGTCAAGAATCATGTTCGGACCATCGCCGTCAGGCCATGTCATCATTTGCTCGGTGCACCACCAGTACTCCTCGAGGGTTTCACCTTTCCAAGCAAAAACTGGCACGCCGTCGGGATTATCCAAAGTTCCATGGGGGCCAATCGCGATGGCAGCAGCGGCGTGATCTTGGGTTGAGAAAATATTGCAGGATGCCCAACGAACTTCCGCTCCCAATTCAACCAAAGTTTCAATAAGGACTGCCGTCTGAATGGTCATATGTAATGAACCAGAAATACGCGCACCCTTGAGTGGCTTAGTCGCTCCATATTCTTTGCGCAAAGCACGAAGACCTGGCATCTCATGCTCGGCAAGATGAATTTCCTTACGCCCAAAAGGGGCCATAGAAAGATCGGCGACGCGAAAATCTTTACGTTCGGCAAATGAAGATGACATGTGGGGCTCCTTAATAGATATCTGACAACGGGTGAGACAAAAACAAGCCATCACGGGATGACTCGCTGCTTGCTCTATCCCGGGCAGGGGCCTACTGGCACCAATCAGTCAGCCCGATCGAATCAGTCTAGGCAGTGATTCGCGCTCTCTGGGGACATTGTCACCGAAAGCACACTGTGTTCAGTGACCGGTGGTCTTAATCCCACCAGCGGCAATCTTGGCCATGATGCGCTCGTGCTCTTGGGTCGAGACAACTTCGGACTCATCCACCAGCATCACAGCGATGGAGTCACGCACGGTATAGCGACGCTGCAAACGAGTGTTATACAACGAGTTCTCATCTTCCAAGATATGCAAAACCCCCTTGTCAACTGGACAGGCAAGCACTGAGGCAAGTTCGGGATCAATAGGCATGTGAATCTCCTTTTTCAGACTGAGGTAATTGCTGCAAGTAATTCGGCCACCCGATGATCGCATTGATTGCGATCGGGCGCCTCAAGATTGAGCCGCAACAAAGGTTCGGTATTCGATGGACGTAAATTAAACCACCATTCCCCGCAGTCTACGGTCAGTCCATCGACGCGATCCTGAGGGAATGCAGAGAACTTTGCTGATACCGACTCAATGACTTGTGATGGGTCATCAACCTGAGTGTTGATCTCACCGCTGAGGGAATAACGCTCATAGGCCCGCCGTATCTCTGAAAGAGGTTCACCGACACGACTCATTTCTTCCAGCATCAACATTGTGGCAATCAGTCCGCTATCAGCACGGTAATTATCTTTAAAGTAGTAATGAGCAGAGTGTTCTCCGCCAAAAACTGCGCCAGTCTCGGCCATCAATTGTTTGATGTACGAGTGACCAACTTTTGTACGCACCGGAATGCCACCGTGTTCACGAATAATTTCTGGCACTGCTCGGCTACAAATCAGATTGTGCAAAATCGTTGCACCCGGAAACTTGCGCAACATGCTGGTCGCCAAAATACCCGTTGTCGTTGAGCCAGATAATCCACGACCCAATTCATCAACAACGAAGACGCGATCGGCATCACCGTCAAAAGCCAAACCAATATCAAAAGCACCAGAACTGACCCGGGCCTGCAGGTCACGTTGATTCACTGATTGCAAAGGATCTGCAGGATGATTAGGAAAGCTTCCATCAAGTTCGCCATACATCACTTCGAGTTCAAGGCGTGGCAGTCGATCAAAAACTGCCGGCACGACGAGTCCACCCATGCCATTGGCCGTATCGGCGACAACTCGCATCGGACGTAATGCCGAAGGGTCAATGAATGACACCACATGATCAACGAAGGCCGACAATAAATCTCGTTCGGTGGTGCGACCAGGGCGTGCCACAGGCTTTGGTCGGGTTCCATCAAGAACTTGCTGAGCAAAAACTTTGACATCGTTGAGGCCACTGCTTTCACCGACTGGACGCGCTCCCGACAAACAAAGTTTGATGCCGTTGTACTGCGCTGGATTATGTGAAGCAGTAAACATTGCTCCAGGAGCATCCAACTTGCCAGCGGCGAAATATAAGAGGTCAGTTGAAGCCAAGCCAATGTCAATGACATCGATACCTTGTTCCATCAGACCGCGGGAAAATGCTTCAGCCAATTCTGGTCCAGTGGGCCGCATATCTCGCCCGACGATCACCACTTGTGCTTTCGTGAATTGAGCAAATCCGATTCCTAAGGCGTAGGCCACATCAACATCAAGTTGATCGGGAACCGTGCCCCGGATGTCATAGGCCTTCACAATCTGATCAAGAGCCGAGGGGGAAGCCATGCGAGACAGAACCCTATCGGTGGACTACTCAGGCTGGCGAGGACTTTGAGACCTCGCTCGGCACAGTCACCTCGTTGGGTCCCTGCGACTCAGCCCCAATTCCCCCTGCTACCTGCCCCTTTGCACGCCGATCCTGGCGCCACATGAGGATCAAAGCAAGGATTCCTATTCCCGATAAGAGATAGGCAAGGCGGTCAATAAGACTCGGCTTGAAGTTCATTGAAACCTCTTGCGAGGTTGGAATGACGACCATCATGTTTGGCGCTACGCGATACGGACCGTCCGCACCACTGACCTCCCAGTTAGGGAAATAACTCACTCGTACCAGAACCGGAACACCGATTTTATCGACCGAGAAGGACACCGATTCTTCACCGATGAGGACATCTGAAACGACCGCAGGAGAAATACTGAGAGGTTCTATTGCTGGCGTCGGTCCCACAACGTCCACCTTGCGCGAATCGGATCCAGGTTCGCCTTCTCGACGCTCGAGGTCAATGACGGCTTGCACTCTTTGCCATTCGTCTGGACCATCATCGGCTGGTAGGGCCGTCCATTCAGATGGATTTTGTAACCAACTTGTTCCAACTTCCAACCAACGTTCTCGTTGGTCCCCCGAACGCTCGGTGACAACAACGGGTTGCACTGTCAGTGGTATCACAATCTCCGATCCCGCAACGGCATAAATATGCCACGGGCCAGACTGCGTTATCGCGCTCAAGCCTCCACCACTGGCCACGTTCTCATCAGCCTTAGCGATGGCCTCGGGGGTGACAGCCATGTAGTAATTCACGCCGAGAGCCTGCAAATACGAAACACCGACAGCTGGGTTGTTATCGATATAACGCAACTCGCGCACAGGGTTAGAACTTTGCTTAGACATCGCCCCTGCAGCCAAAAAGTGATACGGCGTAGTGCCTGAGGCTTCGAAGAACAAACCTTCACTTGAACCGATGCATCCATCCGTCCAAAAGGGCAACAGCATCAGGGCCATTGTCGTTCCGTATTTGTCGTTACCGCTGAAGTTCTCCCATAGTGCTCGACCACAGCCACGAGTTTCGCCAATGTCCTTCATCGCTTGCACCACGTTGTAGTACTCGCCGTAGGAAGAGCGGCCTTCGTAGCCCGAGAAGTTCCAGCGAGCCCAACCATCAACGAACCCCTTGCTGGCTGCAGGACCTTCAAAGGGGCCCCATGTGTACTCCGCACCTTTGCCTTCGTCAATGACATTGCCAAACGGTAGGACTTGGAAACGAAATCCAAGCACTAGCAGAGTCAGAACCGATGCGACAATGGCCGTGATCGTGCGTGCCCGAAACTGTTCGGCCTTAACCGATTTATTCTCTTTGAAAACTTTTCCTTGAAGTTGACTGCGTTGGTACTGACTTAGTCTCAGCAGCATTGAGACCAATTCAATAATGCCCACGGCGACCAATAGATAGCGGCACATATTGAACATCGGTAGCAAACGGGGATTCCAGAGCAAGCCGATAATCGGCAAACTGTCGTTGAACAGAAAGACAAACATGGCGAAGACAATTGCGCACATGCCCAACCAAATGCCAGCGACATTTCGCTTGACCACCATGGCCGCGAAACCAATCACCGCACAGGAGAAAATGAAGACATTCCAAAACGGTGGAAGAGCAAAGAACATTCCCCAATAAGAAGTGAAGGAGCCGTTACCTGGTTCACCTTTGTATTTCATGTCAGTCATGTAGGCGTGATTCAACAGGAAGGGACCGACCCAAAAAGCGGACAGCAGGGCACCTGTTCCCGCCGTGGTGATGAACCAGCGCAGTCGCTGCCGGTCAAGCCACAACACGGCCATCAAGATCAACCCGACGGCGACATAAATCGCCACGATTCCGTGGCACAGAATCGCCAAGGCCATACATATCGCAGCCTTGATTCGATGCTTACCTGTCTGCAAACCATTGGCAAAGAACCCGAAGGCCAACATTGCAAATGACAGAGCAATGGAAAATGAAAATTCGCCAGCCATTGTTGAGGCGATGTTGCCTCCGTAAATGGTGTAACTCTCATCCAGCAAATAAACCAACCCGACCATGGCGAACAATTCAGGAATCGGATAGGCGAATCGCGCAAGTCGCCCGAAAATCCAACAGCAGACGGGCAATGTCACAACGCCCATGACAGCAACCAACTTGAAGGCCATGCCATATGGAAGGAGAACATCGAGGAGGACGATAAAGAAGGCTGGTACCACCATGTAGAAGCGATAGATCGGAAGACCTGAATACCAATCCATCGACCAGCCATTAAGTTTCCATGGCAAAAGGTGATCCCTTAAAAAGGCGGGGCCCCACACATGTGCTCCCATGTCGCCACCCGTTGGCGTTGAATCACTAAAAACCAATGTGGGCTGAATGACTTTGATGGCGATAAAAGTGCTCAGGCCAACCAAGGCCACGCGCACCCAGAAAATCGTGAAGCGTTGACGGCTCCACTGACCCATCGCCGTCTTGTGGAACCATGCCAGGGCCCCCGAATCAGTCACCACGTCCGAGTCGTTCATACGCTTCTATCTTGCCACCTCAGTCCGCCTAGGACGCGAGCGCGAGACCGATCAGGGCCGTGGCATTGAAGCCGATGTGCATCAAAATCGACAGACTTAGTCTCCCCGAACGCTGGAAGCCATAGCCCAAGAGCAAAGCAAAGGCGAATAGTCCAGGGAACTCAACTGGCTGAAGATGGATTGCCGCAAAAAAGGCTGCAGAGATGGCCAATGCCAAATAGTTCTGTAGTCGACTCTGCAAGGCCTGCAGAACCAGACCGCGATACATCAATTCCTCAATGAGTGGGGCACCGATAGCGACCATCAGAAAAAGTCCCACGGCCCAAGCACCATCAGCCTTATCCCACAAATCCTGGGCTCGCTGTTCAATTTTGTCGCCAGAAAAAGTCTCTGGCCAGATTTGCTGCAACGGCCAATACACCGCTGGAACAAGAGCGAGTTGGCAGGCAACGCCGATAGGTAATCCCCAAAGATCTCCGATTCGAAAGCGGAGTTTGAAATCATCAACGAAACTTGCTCCACCCCATCGCCGACTGACAATAATCACTGCTGCGAGCATTGGCATCCACAAACAGAAAAGAGAAACGATGGTAAACGATGTCGGCCACTGCTCACTTTTTTCACCACTGTGCCCAAGCAGTCCCTGAGCTATTGCCTGAATGGGTAACGCTCCCAGAGAGGCCAAGAACCAGGCACTCGCTGCGATAGCAACACTAAAACGAGTGGCGTTCGTCGCCGGTCGAGCACGGTCCACGAAAAGCTTTAGCCAGCCAGGCGATGAACAAACGGCAAAACATCTGCCCGACGACGATCATCTAAGTTCCAGCCAGTGGGCGCGGCGAAACGCTGCCAATGCTTTGAGCACAGTTCGTAAATATGTGATTCGCGCTGATCGTGGAGATGATCAATCCAAATCACCGACGTGGCATATTGGAATGCCAAAGAAATGTGAGCCTTTTCCTGACAACCACTCCGGGTACACGAACGCATCGGCAAAATGTACGAGAAAAATGCTCCGCTTTGGTGGATATCTGAGCCCCGCGTTTGCTATCCGCCATTGGCTGTGACCGAAACGGGGCCATGAGTCCACACTGAAGCCGAGCCCGACCCAACGGGGCTTGATGAACGCCCGTAGGATATGTCCCATGAGCGAGTCCACTCCTCCCCCTCCACCACCTCCACCCAGCACTGGCCCCCGCCGGACACCAAAGCGCGTGGCCGCACCCAAGAACCGCGCTCCGCAGGACCAGTCCACCGACGCCAAGACAACGGGTCGGCCGTCAATGCCTAAATGGTCGCCCTGGGTTTTGCTCGGCTTAATTCTTGTCCTGATATTTGGCCCGCAACTTTTACCTGGACCAGACCGCGAAAAACTGGGCTTTGAAGAGTTCATGACTCAGGTTGAGGGTGGTCGAGTTGACGAAGTCAAACTAAATAACCTCACCTTGACAATCACCGGCTCATTTACCGACGGCAGTGATTTCTCCACGACAGCCCCTCCAGGGTTCCCCAATGAACTCGACCGCGAACTACTGCGCACCAAGGGCGTGGACTTCAAACCGACTACTCCACAAACAAGTTGGCTAATGAACTTGATCCCCTTGCTGTTGCCGTTCGTTTTGATTATTGGCTTCTTGGTATGGATGAATAAGCGAGCTTCTGGACAGATGGGCAACATGATGTCCGTGGGCCGCAGTCGGGCCAAGACATTTAACCCAGATCGACCATCCACAACTTTCGCCGATATCGCCGGTTACGAGGGTGTCAAAACCGAAATCAAAGAGGTCGTTGATTTCTTACGCATGCCAGAACGTTTTAAAGAAATCGGCGCCAAAGTTCCTAAGGGCATGCTTCTAGTCGGGCCTCCTGGAACTGGAAAAACTCTCTTCGCCCGTGCCGTCGCAGGAGAAGCCGGCGTTGGATTTTTGTCGGTGACTGGTTCGGACTTCATGGAAATGTTCGTGGGTGTCGGAGCAAGTCGTGTTCGTGATCTTTTCCAGCAGGCTCGCAAAATGGGTAAAGCCATTATCTTTATTGACGAAATTGATTCCATCGGTCGCAAACGCGGTGCTGGACTCGGTGGCGGTCATGACGAACGCGAGCAGACTCTGAACCAGTTGCTCTCGGAGATGGACGGCTTTGAGACATCTGAAGGGATCGTCATTTTGGCGGCCACCAACCGCCCCGATGTTTTGGACCCAGCGTTGTTGCGTCCAGGTCGTTTTGATCGCCAGATCGTTGTCCCATTGCCAGAATTTGAAGAGCGCGCCGCGATTCTGCGAGTTCATAGCCGCGATAAGCGCATGGGACCCGACGTGGATCTCGATGTCATGGCCAAGGGAACTCCAGGTATGAGTGGCGCAGACTTAGCAAACCTCGTCAATGAATCTGCACTCTTTGCCGTACGACGCGAAAGCGCGCAGATTGAACGGATTGACTTTGAATCAGCGCGCGATCGGATCATGATGGGTGCCCGTCGCGATTCCTTGATTTTGTCCGCTGAAGAAAAGCGAGTCACTGCTTATCACGAGGGTGGTCACGCAATCTTGGCCACCGTTCTACCTAACGGTGATGCGTTGCACAAGGTGACGATATTGCCACGTGGCATGGCCCTCGGAGTCACTCAAACTTTGCCAGAAGAGCGACATAGTTTTTCCAAGAACTACATTCTTGATCGTATTTGCATGGCCTTAGGCGGACGTGTTGCTGAGCAACTTGTTTTTCAGCAACAAACGACGGGTGCCTCAAATGACCTTGAAGTTGTGACTGGTCTAGCGCGACGCATGGTTCGCGAATGGGGTATGAGCGACAAGGTTGGTCCTATGGCGTGGCATAACCAGCAACAAGTTTTCCTTGGTGAAGACCTAATGACTGGTGGTCGTGAGTACAGCGATGACACGGCGCGGATGATGGACGAAGAGATCAATACGATTCTGCGACAAGAAGAGCATCGGGCGACTGAAATCTTGACCAAGCATCGTGCCGGACTCGATTTAGTGGCCCAAGCCCTTCTTGATAAAGAAACCATTGATGGCGCACTCGTGTCTGCACTGGTGCAACAGGGCCTTGATGGCACGGTCACGACTCCAGTTGGCGCCCACGACTAATCGGCGTTGCCTGTCTCGCCCGCAGATGCCTCTGGCTCGCGCACAGTAGCCATCGCTGCCCATAAATCAGTTGCGCTGAGAGGTCCCATAAAGGACTTGTGAACAACACCGCGAACATCGCAGATGACAATTGTTGGAACTGCTTCGATGTTATAGCGAGTGTGTAGATCACGTTTCATCTCGTACTCCACTTCAATCACAGCAACTTCACGAGTCGCAAGAACTTTTGCTTTGGCTGCCATGTCAGCACACACATGGCAGGAAGCAGATGTGAACACAACAACTAGCCAATCTTGTGACTGCGACATAAAATCTGTTCGATCAATTTGGGTTGGGGCGACAAATAACTTTTGTGTGGGCACATCGCTGACCCGATTCCGACGAATCAATAGGGCTGCGATAGCCACGATCCCAGCAATCCCTACGGCAGTCAACAGACTGTTCATTGTTGCTGCGTCATCCTGGAATCGCCAAAGACCCGCTACGGCCGCTCAAGGTTGGAGTCCGTCCAAGTCGGCGTTCAACGAGCAGATTTTGAGTGCCCACAATCTCCAGTGCTCGGCCCAGAGCTAGATCATCAAGCAAATCAATGGAAATAATGCCGTTTGCGGCAAGGGGTATGTCAATCAAGCCAGGGACTGGTTCCTCGCCACCAGGGCCGACTGAAAAGACGGTCACAAGAGCGTCGGCGGAAGATGTATTGAGCACGATTAAGGCATCCTCAATGGCGATTTTAATGCTCGTGGGGACGCTCCATCTCATCGAGCGCGCACCCTTTTGTCCACCGAGAACAACTGAGGTAACGACACTGGTCCCCGCTGGTCTGGTGAGAATTCGCTCAACTACCAAGTTGTCTCCCGACTGACTGGAGATCACCGCTCCATGAATACCTTCAGGCATTCCCACCAATGCCGACGTATTGAAAGCCACAACATCGTGGGCTGGAATCGTCAGAATTGTTGCTGGTGGAGCGACAGCATCTTCCAGTCCAAGAATCAGCACATTTGCTGAAACCTGTTCGTCCGAGGGATTGAAAATCATAAAGGTCTCGGTCATCCCCGTTCCCTTTTCACCATCTGCAAACCACCACTGATCCGACATTGAAGGACTGCCGAGGGCAAGCACATAGCCCAGTCGCCCAGCTCCAAGGAAATGTTGCTCTTTGGCGGCAACAATTTGACCAGCAGTTGCATTGACACTGATTGCCAAAATCTTTTCATCTCTGAAGCCAGCATCAGCGATATTCAAAACTCGAATTGATTGAGGGGGGATGACATATCCATCCAGGTTTTGTGGAGAACGAAACCCTTTTTCTGTACTCACGCCAATGTTAAGAATTGCTGGAGTCAAATATGGATTAGTCAAGAGAACCCGAAACTCTGAAGATTCAGCTGTGAATCCATCGGCGAAATACCACTCGCTCGATGTGCTATTCGAACATGGGGATACTGCCGAACCAGCCGGATGGATTGCCCGTTGCTCAACGCTCGCCGCAGAATCACTGACTTCAACGTAACTACTGGCATAACGCGCACTGGCCAAAGCATCAATATCCACCGTCAACTGGCTTCGCGCCTCAACCACAATCTGCTCTCGCACGGGATCCTGTTCGGTTGTCAAGATCGTCACCACACCGGTAATCGGAGCGTCCGTCGGATTGGTGACGACAACTTCACCGCCATATTCGCCGTCGCTACTCGGGCCACTGGCAGCAGATCCAGCACATAACCATGTACGCGTAATCACCCGCTCATCTTGACGAATTGACGGAGTCCCAAGACGCGTCGCAGCAGAAAAAATCGGTGGCGTATCCGTAGCGTTGTTGTTGGGTAGGACAACTGCCGCCACACAAGCGGCGATGATCATGAAGATGACTGTGAGTCGACGAATCATTGGCTCATCTCCTCAAAGGAGACAACGGGTTCAAGCGACATGGGACTGTGACGGCGGCTAAGAAAGCGCGGTTGAAAGAGTGCTAGGAGAACGATGATCCACAAAATCATCTGCAGAAAAACCCACAAGTAGCGCGTCATTGGATTGTCGTAGACGAGACGACCCGAACCTGCGCTACTTTCGAATGTCATGACTGATCCGAACGAGGCCATCCCAACCACAGATTGCGTGGCGTTCTCAAGGCGCCAACGCGAGTCAAATGGAGTGCCGATATGCAATTGTCCAGCGGGTATTTCCTCAGTGACCGAGCGCCAACTCGTCGTTCCGGCCAAGACTGCACGTGAACCTGACACATCATTATCAACTAAGGCCGTGACACCACCAGCGTTTGTGCCTTGTTCGGCACTCAAACTCAACATTGCGGTCACGGGGATCCACTGCATGTTTTCAAAAATAACCATACTCGTCGGGCTATAGACGGAACGCAGGTCCAATTGAACCCCTAATGACTGTGTTAAACCGCTGGCCACAGGCAGCGGCGAAGCACTAGTTGACTGCACGCGATCGAGTACCGGTACAACGATGTAACGAATACCGAAGGGAGCCATCAGACGGCCAACTCGATCTGTTGATCCTTGCGCGATGGCATCAATCAAGGGCTTGACAAACTGGTCGCTGTCATCAGAAATTGGAGTGAACTGGTCGAGCATTGTGCTCTGTGAATTTTGAATCAGCGAATAACTCAACCCATCTCCATAGGCATGCTGTCCTGCAGGTACAAGACGAGTGTCACCGACTACCAAGACCCGGAAATCTCCACCTGCCGTATCGCCTAAAAGTTCTTCAATCTGGCCTGCCAAAGTTGTTGTTGGTTGCCCCCATCGCCCGTCAACACCAGCAGCGAGGACTGGCACTAACGCAATGGAAAGAGTCGCTAGCGAAATCACAGCAAGAGGCTGACGCCAACCGAAGTTAGCGCCGCGCACATCAATACCAAAGGACATCACAATGATTGCCGCGCCAATCGCTAATCCGATAGCAACGGGAACCAACATCATCCCCGCTTCGGGAAGTCGAAATGGCAAGTGGTGGCCCGCGTCGAGAGAGCCCAGCACGAGACTTCCTGCGACCAACACGGATGCCCGAATTGACCACACAAAACGTGAATTTTTTGCCACCAATGCAGCAACGAATAATGGAACATACAAAAACAGAACGAGACCCCCGAGAACTGCTGGACCGGTGTCCATGCGCATCAGATCCCACCAGCCAAGACCGCTTGGTCGGTTGGTATCTACTCCAACGATGACTGCCCAAGCATCTGGCTGCAAAAAGCGCGTGGTCCAAGGAAGGTTCAGTACAACTGCTGCAACGGTGGCAGTCAGAGCACCAGCCAATCCCAACCCAGCAGCGCGAGTTGATCCGCCACCGAGGACTGCGGCCAGTTGCCAGAACACGGCGCACATCACGACCACGAGAACTGTCGAAGGACTAAAAGCCAAGGTGGCAGCGAGTAGCAAGGAAAGTTTCGCTACCAATTGAAGACGCATTTCACTTGAGGGATGATCAATCACATCGCCAGCGGTGTTATCAACAACTGACGGAGCGATGCCTCCGAAAGATCGTAAAAAATGCAATGCCCACGGCACGACGGCGTAGGCAATCAAAACTTGATGTCGACCCGTTGCCATTGCGACATAGGGAATGGGAACTGCCGCATAGGCAAAGACTCCAGCCAGACGGGCGCGGTCATCGGCGACAACAGCACACAGAGCAGAGACTCCAAGCCAACCAATTGGAATCAAGCCAACAATCAACAAAGTGTGAACGAGACCCATGTGAGCCAAGGCAACGACTCCTCCGATTGCTATCAAGATCATGCTGGTTGCTTGGGATGAAGAACTTCCAAGATCTTGACTGCGCCAACCACTAAAATATTCAGAAATGAGATCCCGCGGCGAATCTGGCAATCGGGAGAACTGCCCAACGGGCTCAACCCCCGAAACGAAGAGTTGGCGTCCACCGAGGAATAGGACAATGATCAGCATCGCCCAACCAGCAGTGATCAAAATACGTCGCTCGCGTGGACCTTGGGTAACAGAATGCCCTGCGAATACGGCTCGATTACTGCCGTGCCGCAACATGCGCCTCCACGAGGCCGAACCGCGCACTTGGAGTTCCACGATCTCACGATCCGGGACTCGTCGCAGTGCGTGTGCTCGGCGGCGACGGCGCAGAATTGACCCGCTACGTGTTAACAGGGCCCCGAATGAACCCAGCAGATTGACGGCCCTGCGCCCGTCGCCGCGAATCACAGACACCAGCGCCCCGAATAAGGTCGCCACAAGGAGCAGCGGCATGATCATCAACATCCGCAATGATCCAGTTAGCGACGCCACGGTCATCATTCGATTGCGCTCGTCGGCTTCACCGTGAACAGGAACTCGGTGGGGTTGGCGCGCCGTCGCCGAGGGCACGATCAGTACTCGCGCCCCAGACAAATGCGAGCGCCAGCAAAGATCAAGGGCGGCACCATCATCTTCGATAGTTGGTTCGAACCCACCTAACTCACGAAAGAGATCAGCACGAACGAAGAGACATGCCGATGAGAGTGCAAAAACATCACGCACTGCATCATGCTGTTCTTGATCAATCTCTTGCGGTTCGATGGGATCGTCTAATTGCCCAAACCAGTCCATGGCATAACCAACGCTGCGCAAAATCTGCGGATTCTCTCCGTCCAGAATCTTGGGTCCGGCTATTCCAGCATTTGAGCGATACATTTCTTCAACTAATTGACGAACGGCTCCCACATCAAGCACGACGTCGTCACGCATCAGCAAGAAGAAACCGCTCTCACCATCGACGAGACGCAGAACCGCATTGGCTGCCACGGTGTAGCCGAGATCAGCGCCCAATTCGGTTACGTGAGCCCCTGGCGTCGTAGAAGCAACAAGTTCTTTGACTTGTTTGGTCTGTTCTTCATCACTTTGTCCGAGAAGAACCAAAATTTGCAGATTTGGGTAATCCTGAAGAGCTAAGGCGCTCAGAACTTCAGGTAAATCGGGAGTGAGGGCACCAACGACGAGGGATACCACCACTCCAGGCGTGGGCGATTGGCTCACCTCCGCTGGGGCAGTGCTAGGAAAGGATGCAATTTCTGACTCGTTCTCCACAGTGGGTCAAGGTTACTCGTGGACTCGCTCCGACTTTGGTCACCCACGAGCAGTTAAGGCACATTGCCACACCTTGAGTAAGGTACATAGTCGTGAAGTTTGTTAGATCTCACAATCAGAATTCGCGAAACTCGGCGGGGTTCGCGTGAACGAAGAACTCCCACCTGAGAAGACCAAGATTCCCCTACCCGAGGGGACTTTGGCCGTCGGTGGCGGGCTTATGGTCGCAGGCATTTCCAGTTATGCATTTTTTAAGGTTGGTCAAGAAGCTCTCGGAAAAGAAGACTTCAAACCCATCGTGGCTCTATGGTTCGCAACGTTCGTCTTAGCCCCAGGATTCTTCTTACCTCTTGAACAAGAAATGGGTCGCGCCTTAGCTCACCGCCGAGCTCTCGGTTTGGGTGGTCGTGCGATCGTCAGACGCATCGTGCCGCTCGGCATCGCAATCACCGGAATTGTCGTGGCTTTGCTTGCGGGACTTAGTTCAATCGCTACCAAGGATTTCTTTGAGGGTTACGGCTTAGTGACAGCAGCCTTAATCATCGGTTTTATTTCTTATGCTCCAGCACACTTGGCGCGTGGTATTTGCTCGGGTCAAGGCAGGTTTTCCTCGTACGGCATCATCATGGGCGCCGATGGTTTCGTGAGAATTGTTGGTTGCGTCATCTTGTGGCAACTTGATATCACCAACGTTGGCGCTTATGCCATGGTCGTGGCCCTCTCACCACTTTCTGGAGTTTTAATTGTCGGTCTTCGGGGAGGCTTACAAACCGAGGAAGGCCCAGTCGCTCCGTGGAGCGAAGTGACGCCCAATCTGGGTTGGCTGTTGATCGGCTCACTGATGGGTGCTGGCTTAGTCAACGCTGGGCCAATCGCCGTCAATATTTTGGCAAACGATCAGCAGAATCAAGAGGTCACCGCTTTCGGAAATGGCGTATTGCTCTCGCGTATTCCTCTGTTCTTGTTCCAAGCGGTACAAGCGGCGCTACTCCCGCGTTTAGCGCGACTCGCGGCCCAGAACGATCTTGATGAATTTCGTAACGGGTTTCGCCGCCTGATGAAAGTTGTGATTGCCGTCGGACTCCTCGGCACACTCGGTTCATTTGCCGTTGGACCAGCCATGCTTGAGTTGGTCTATGACGATGTACTCAACAGACGCTCACTCACATTGCTTGCTATCGGAAGTGCTCTGTACATGGTTGCCTTAGCCACCGCCCAAGCAGTGATTGCCCTCAATGGTCATGCCCGAGTGGGTCTTGGTTGGTTGACGGGAATGGTTTCGTTTGTGATCTGTGTCTGGCTGGCGTCAGATGATCTTTATCTGCGCGTCGAAATTGGATTGGTCGCAAGTTCCTTGGTTGCCTTAGTGATCTTCGCGATTTCTTTGCAAAGACTTCTGGTCACTGGGGCAATCATCAACAGCAATTCGCTGAGTGACGCATTATTAGATCGACCTTTTGAAACCTGATCGCGAGTCAGACGACTAATCAGTTAAGTCGCGTCGAGCCTTACGAGACTCAAGACGGAGATCGTTTTCCACCATCATGCGCACTAGGCCTGCGAAATCAACTTCGGGCACCCAACCCAACTTCTCCCGAGCCTTCGTTGAATCTCCAATGAGTAGATCAACTTCGGCAGGTCGGAAAAACTTTGGATCTTGACGAACATAGGAACGCCAATTACTGACGCCTGCAACGTCAAAAGCCAACTCGACTAATTCTTCAATCGTGTGTGTTTCACCGGTAGCAATGACATAGTCATCAGGTTCCTCTTGTTGCAACATCATCCACATTGCCTTGACATAATCTCCGGCGTATCCCCAATCTCGCTTGGCATCAAGATTGCCGAGTACTAACTCATCTTGTACACCAAGTTTGATACGCGCCGCCGCGTTAGTGACCTTGCGTGTCACAAACTCGATACCACGACGGGGACCCTCGTGATTGAACAAAATTCCAGAACATGCCCAAAGCCCATAACTTTCGCGATAGTTCACGGTGATGTCATGTCCAAAAACCTTGGCGCACCCGTAGGGCGAACGAGGATGAAACGGAGTCAATTCGTCCTGCGGAATCTGGCGCACCTTGCCAAACATTTCTGATGACGAAGCCTGATAGAAGCGAATCTTGTTATCGGTCTGACCACCGACCATTCGCACAGCCTCCAACATACGTAAAACACCAGTGCCCGTCAGATTGGCTGTCAGTTCGGCCTGATTCCATGAAAGCGCGACGAAGGAAATGGCGGCCAAGTTGTAGACCTCATCGGGCTGGGCCACTTCAAGGGCTTTGACGAGCGATGGTAGATCTGCCAAATCCCCTGGCACGATATTCACATAAGGAAACTCTTCACGAATGATCTGTTCTTTAGGGTTATTTTGACCCTTGACCATGCCAAAGACCTCATATCCCTTGGAATGCAAAAACTCGGCCATGTGCTGGCCATCTTGACCAGTAACGCCGGTGATAAAGGCTCGGGGCATAAAACACTCCTGGAGAGATCAACTGAGATGGTCCATACTACGGTTCAGGACCTACGCTCGGATTGATGCCGTTCATCTCAGTAGGTCAAAAGTGATCACAGTTCTCGCCGGCGGGGTCGGCGCAGCCCGCTTTTTACGCGGTCTCGTTCTTGAAGTGGACCCCCAAGACATCACCGTTGTGGTCAACACTGGTGACGACACGATGATGCATGGTCTGCGTATTTCCCCTGACTTAGACACCGTGACCTACACCGTGGCGGCCGCCATCGACCCCCACAGAGGCTGGGGCTTAGCAAATGAATCCTGGATCGCGATGGAATCCCTGGCGCGCTACGCAGCAGTCAAGCCAGACAGCTCAAGCGCTGCCGGCACTTGGTTCAATCTCGGTGACCGTGACTTGGCCACACATCTCTACCGCACCGCACGCCTCGCAGAAGGAGCGACCCTCAGCGAAGTCACGACCGAGATAGCCCGAGCCTGGGGCATCACGATGAAGATGATGCCCATGTCTGACGATCCAGTGTCAACAATGCTTGACATCATTGAAGATGGTTCTGCGTTGCGAGTTTCGTTTCAGGAATATTTTGTGAAACGTCATCACGGTGTACCCGTCACCGGTGTTGAATTCATCGGAGCAAAAACTGCTCAGCCGACGTTTTTATCCACCCTGCGCGATTCAGAGGTCGTCATCATCGCTCCCTCTAACCCCATCGTTTCACTCGGGCCGATTCGCGCGCTATGCGATGTTGATTCAACCCTGACGGCAATGCGTGGTCAAGTGGTGGCGATATCTCCCATCGTCGCCGGAGCGGCCTTAAAAGGGCCCGCTGATCGGATGTTGACTGAACTCGGGCATGAAGCATCCGTTGTCGGCGTGGCCAGACTCTACGCTCCCATATGTGCGACCCTGGTCATCGACGAACAAGATGCCCATCTACAAACTGCTGTAGAACGCGAGGGCTTACGATGTCTCATCACCGACACCATCATGCGAACACCAGAAATCACTCAATCCCTCGCCCGCGTCGTACTCAGTGCGGTTCGTTAAGGAGAACATCATGAGCCAAGAGTCAACACAACAAAGAATCAGCGCTTGGGCGGTTACTGGTATTGGGGAAATTGTCCCTGGGGACCAACTCGGCGATGTCATTGTTGGGGCCTGTAGAAATGCCCCCAATGGACCGCTACAAGATGGTGATGTTCTTGTCGTCACTCAAAAAATTGTCTCCAAAGCCGAGGGGCGAATGGTTGAGATTGACCCCGATGATCCGCTTTCACACAAAGTTTTAGTTGAACAAGAAGGCGTACGCGTCGTACGCCGACGAGGTGATCTGATCATTACTGAAACCCAACATGGTTTCATCTGTGCCAATAGTGGGATCGACCTCTCGAACGTTGAACGCGGGTGGGCTGCCTTATTGCCCCTTGATAGTGATCGTTCAGCACGCCGAATACGCGACATTATTCGCGCAAAACTTGGGGTCTCTGTCGGAATCATTGTCTCGGACACTTTTGGTCGCCCATGGCGCAAAGGACTCACCGATGTAGCCATTGGTGTTGCTGGAGTTGCTGCAGTTTTGGATCTACGTGGCACACCAGATGCCCTCGGACGCATGATGCAAGTGACCGAGGTGTGTATCGCCGACGAAGTTGCGTGCGCCGCCGAATTAGTGATGGGAAAATCTAACGGAGTTCCAGTGGCAGTGGTTCGGGGCTTGGATCCTATGTGGATGCGCGAATCCTCAATGAGCGAAATTGTTCGACCGCCCCAAGAGGACCTCTTTCGCTGAAAGTTATGGCCGTATTGCCGATTGAGTAGTAGCGCTCAAACCATCGCCGAGGCTTGTCCAAGGTGTCCACCCAAGATGCAATCTGGCACGCGATCCCGAGAGCGACATTCGTTGCACTCCATGATTCGCTTTGGCGTCCATCGTCGCCGGTGAGTTTTCACCGATTAATGCCCACAGATCTTTGATGCTTGTCTGTTGCCCACTCCCCACATGAAGCAATAAACCATCGCCCTTCACACAGGCCCGAGATGCTGCGTCAACAGCATCGTCAACATACAAAAAATCTCGAGTTTGTTTGCCATCACCATGGATCACTGGCAATTCCAGAGAATGATGTGCCTGAATGAATCGCGAGACAACATTATTTTGTGGCTTCTGACGCGGACCATAAATAGTTGCTAGGGCTAAAACGGTAAATTCAATGCCATGATCACGACGATACATTTCAAGAAGTTCGATGATCGCAAGTGCTACGACCCCGTTGATGCCAACTGGATGACGCTGTCTATCTTCTTTGATCGGTAGATCGCGGGCGGCCACCTCGCCGTACAGCGCTGCTGCTGGAAGAGTCACAATAACTTTGCCAACTCGCGCCTTTAATGCGGCGTTCAGAACTGAGGCGGCAAGCGCAAAAGATTTGACAGCAGATGCACCTTCAGCAGAACTCACAGTTAACAGCGCACTCACGAACAACACATCGGGCCGCGTTGAGCGAACGATCTCAGCAAACTCGGCAATAGTCGCATCCACAGTGTGGATTCGTAATGCTCCCTCAGTTGCCGAAGAACGAGCAGAGGACAAATTTGATAACGATCCAGTTGAGAGATCGTCGACTACATCAACACTTGATCCATCAGCCAAGAAGCGATCCACCACATGGGAACCAAGAAATCCAGCACCACCCACGACCATCACAGTCATGTGGTCAGATACGCCGGCAGATGGCGTCATTATTGCGCCTTAGAGTAAAGCAGGATCTGGGACAAGGGCATGCACAAGTGTGACACCTGGAGCAACGTTGCCCGTTGCACCCACCATGGTGTCAGTGATGGAGGCTCCATTTCCGACTTCACCCATCACGATCGAACCGTGAACGACTGCACCTTGGCGAATGATCGCCCCAGCCAAAATAACTGAATCTTTAATGTCGGCTCCTGCTTCAACGAGAGCTCCAGCCGATACCAGACTGTGGCGGATGAGGGCAGACGGATCAACTTTGGCCCCAGGCTCGATCGCAGGGGCAGAGGCCGAACGACGAACCGCGTCAATCATGTCCAGATTGGCCTGCAAATAAGGTTCTGGACGACCCGCATCAATCCAGTAATCCTTTGTCGCCAAGGCATACAGACCACCGTCTGCAACAATCAGCGGAAAAATTTCTCGTTCAATAGATACCTTGCGACCCGTTGGAATACGTTGCAGGACCGAAGGTTCGACAACGTAAGTGCCAGCATTGATGAGATTGCTCGACGCCGTACCAGGTGCTGGCTTTTCAACGAAGCGCTGCACTTGTCCCAGATCGTCAATCACAGCCACCCCATAAGCAGAAGGGTCGTCAACTGGGGTGAGATGCATCGTGGCTTGGGCGCCACGATCTTTGTGAAAGGCGATCAGCGCAGAAATGTCGAGGTCTGTTAAGACATCTCCATTGACAACAACGAAGGTTTCGTTGATCCCTGCGTGTTCGGCAGCAAATCGAATCGCCCCCGCAGTATCAAGGGGTTCTGGCTCGACTGCATAGTGCAGTGGAATCCCCGCACACACACCATCAGGAAACGCTTCGACGAATGGTTCAGGTTTGAAACCAAGACCAAGAACAACTTCTTCGATGCCAGCAGCGGCCAACACACCAATCACGTTTTCGACAATGGGTCGATGACCCACGAGCAACATTGGCTTAGGAATTGTCAATGTCAGTGGGCGTAAACGAGTACCAAACCCGCCAACCAACACCACTGCGCGCATCAGCCGGCTGTCGTCGTCGGTTCGGAAGTGTCCACAACAGTGGAAGATGTTGCAGTCGATGGAACAGTGGTAACACTCGGAACAGTGGAGGCACCGGCAATCGTGGTAGCACCCGGAACAGTCGTAGCCCCAGCAATCGTGGTGGAAGTTTGACCAGTTGTGCCGCCGTCTGCAGCACCTAATTCAGGTAACGAGGCAGCCGATGGTGGAAGTCCGGGATTCTCGCCTGCTGGGGCAAAGACGACGGTGAAAGCCATGCCATCTTGCTTGAGACGCACATCCGTGAAATCTGTGATGTAGGTGGTGAAATCAGTCGGCTTGTCGTAGGCATTGAAAGCGTAGACAACGAGTTCTCCGTCAACGGACTTCCCATCCTTGTCGGTGCACTTCGTCGTCCCCTCTTCGTAGACCTCTGAGCCCTGATCTGCTGGCATCTCAAGTTTGCCATTGCCCAACTTGATGCCGTAGACATCGAGGAAGACACCAAACTTTGCATTGCGCCCAGTGGATTCAGATGAGAACGGATGCCAATGAATGACTCCGTCCTCGTGACTATGAATTCCGGTGCGCCGAAACTCATTATTGACGAGTTGACCATCTGTGCTTTGTTCTTCTTTGTTGCCAGCCAAATCAGGCAACCACTCATCACAGGCATAAAAACCGTAGGAGGCGTGCCAGTGATCCTCAACGGTGGGTGGCGTATTGAGATTAGGAATCGACTCTCGCGAATAGATAATTAATGCGGTACCCGCCACAGCCAAACCGACAACTAACGCGGGGAACAAAGTCCCACCTTGAAAACGAACTTTTCGCCCTTTGCCCTTTTGAGCTAACCGAGCGACTTTTTTGGATGATGATGCCTTGCCCACGAGGGAGAAATGCTACCGCCAAAGAGCACCTTTCTGCGTCACTACCTCGCCTGAAGTCCTCTCATCAGGTCCACATAGCGATGCGCCACAACTTGGGGCGAGGCTTGGGATTCAACAAAAACGCGTGCTCGGTGGCCCATCTCAGTCATTCGCTGAGTGTCACCGAGGACTGTTTGAAGGGCCACCACGAAAGATGCACTGTCATCTGGGGGCACGACCACCCCACAATCTGCCTGCTCTATGAGTCTGGGGACCTGCGTTCCAGGGTCAATAGCGGCCACGATCGGTCGTCCAGCAGCCATGATCGAATACGTCTTTGAGGGCACGCTGACTTTGCCCAAGCCTTGTCGCAAGAGAACGACGTGGACATCAGCGGTTGCCAATACCTCAGCCAAGCGCTCAGCAGGTTGAAAGTCAGCAAAGTAAACATTCTGCAAACCCATGGCATCTATCTCCAAAGACTGGCGCGCCGAGCCATCACCGTTGATCACAAAAGCGACATCCGGCAACTCGCGCGCTGCGTCAAGCAGCAAATGTAATGATTGCGAGAAACCAACATTGCCGGCATACATCACGATCTGCTGTTCATCAATACCAAGTTCGGATCGATAGGCAGTATGGCGGTCCAACGGTTGGATCATTTCTGTGTCAACGAAGTTCGGAATCACCACGACCTTGTCAGCATCTCTTGCTGGAATCTTGGCTAACACATTTGCTTGCAGATCGTCAGAGAGAACCGTGATCAAACGACTTGAGCGATAGGAAACTTTTTCCAAGAGGCGGGCTATCGCGATAACGAACGGGTTTGTCATCGCTCCGGTTTCAATGGCGGCATCGGGAAAGACATCTTGAATATTGAAAATCACGGGTGCACGGCGACAGATTCCCACGAGTCGAGCACCAAGACCCAGCGTCAATGGTGGTGACATTGCAACGATCACATCGACTCGTTGTCCTCGACCTGCGCGAATGCCCGCAGCGACTGCGAGAACGGAGAATCCAGCGAAGCCAAGAGCACGGCGCCAAAGGTTGCGCTTATCAGACCCAGCAAAGGGGTTGAGTCGTACCACTGAACCCCAATCCATGGCCTGAGTGCGCCTACGCCATGAGGTGTTCTCCCAACCGATGTCAACCTGATGGCGGCGATACCACGGAAGAGATGTGACGACATGAATCTCGTGACCCAGTTCGCTGAGTTCATGAACAATGCGATCCATGATCACTCCCGTAGGGGCCGTGTCGGGGGCGAAATGCGGACACAGAATCAAAATCTTCAAGGAATTCGCAGTCACTTTCACGGAATGATCCTGCGATACGCCGCGGCCAAGGCTTGACCAGAAATTTCTGAGGTGAAAAGTTTCGCACGTTCCAAGCCACGAATAATGAACTCGCTGCGCTGATCCTGGACTACCTGTAATGCCCCTGCCCATGCCTCCTCATCCAGCCCAAGCACCAGACCAGCATTGCCAATAACCTCGGGCAAACAGGTTCGATCGCTACTGATAACTGGCACACCTAAAGCCATCGCTTCTACAACGGGTGCACCAAAGCCTTCGTATTCACTAGGAAAAATCAACGCCTCAGCCATTTTCAGCAGCCCATCACGATCAGCGCTGCTGACTCGCCCTAACTTACGAACACTTTGCGACAAAATATCGTCAGACAAGCGTTGCTGTACCGATTCTTCGGCAAGTCCTTCGCCTCCGATCAGTACTAAACGGATTCCCTCTTGGGCCCAAAACTTTTTCATAACGTTAAGCAAGAAATGATGCCCCTTGTGAGGGTGGGTGATGGCAGGCATCACCACAATCGGACCCGTGCCCAATTTGTATTTTGTGCGCAACTCATCTTGCGGTGTGGCGTGGACACCCAGGGTTCCTTCAACACCGTGCGGGATAACGACGATGCGCTGCGCATCAATCTTGTAAGCCTCAATGACGGTTTGCTTGACGAACTCACTGGGTACGGCAATGAGATCTGCTCGTCGCGCCGAGCGCGGCATCACATATTTCAGATAAGCCAGTTTGCTGGCGCGAAAATACTGCGGGAACTGGCGATATTGCAGATCATGAATCGTCAACAAAGACGGACTGCGATACCGTGCTGGGATCGTCCCTCCCCCATGATGGACAAGGTTCGCCTTTCTTGACTGAGCGAAAAGTTCCGTTGATTCGCTGAAAATCCGCCGAGTTCGCGAATGTGCATCATGACTCAGTTCAACGATGCGATGGCGACCAGCGACTTCGTCATGGGCAGCAGCAAATCCGCGTGGGGCGCACACGGTGACATCAAAAACATCTGCTGGCAAACCCAAGAGTTGTCGCACTAAATACTCTTCGCTGCCGCCCACCGCCCCAGGGACGCACCACATCATGTTCACGGTGATCTGAGGGATGATCCCATTGCTCGAACCGCTGATGTTTCCTGGCACCCCCCTATCTTGCCTGACGTCGGCTGTACTTACCTTCCATCGGTCACCGAATGGGGAGATTCAGCAGGGGTGAAGCCCAATGGGCCAAATGCGCGAAGATCAGTCATGACAAAAAATCACGACGCTGCACATGGGCCGCTTCAAGGAATCAAAGTCCTTGATCTCTCGGTGATGATCTCTGGTCCGTTAGCCGCCATGATGCTGGCCGATCAGGGCGCAGATGTGATCAAGGTTGAGAGCCCCGGCGTTGGTGATTTCATGCGCTATCTCGGTTCTGCTAAGGGAGGCATGACAGGCATCTTCATCAACAACAACCGTGGCAAACGCTCACTAGTCGTGGATCTCAAAAGCCCACAAGGAATTGATGTTCTCAAAAAGTTGGCTGCTACTGCCGATGTCGTGATTCAGAACTTTCGCCCCGGAGCAGTTGAACGTCTCGGCATCGGTTACGAGGACCTCAAGACCATTAACCCGAATCTCATTTATGTCAGCATCAGTGGCTACGGACCTGATGGCCCCGACAGTGGCCATCGCGTGTACGACAATGTGATTCAAGCAGCTTCTGGTTTAGCAAGTGTGCAAACAGATCCGCGTGACGGCGAACCTGCGTTATTTCGCACTCTGCTGTGCGACAAAGTCACATCGCTGACTGCGGCACAGGCAATTTCATCAGCGCTCTATGCCAGAGCGGCTGGTAACGCTCAAGGCCAACACATCGTGCTGGCAATGCTCGATGCTGCGGTGGCGTTTATGTGGCCAGATTCCGGGATGGACGCGGTGCTTCTTGACGATGACGCCAACCGCACTCCGACCATTGGTCAGAACTACGGCATCACTCGTCTACAAGATGGCTTCGCCGCTGTCGCCGTTGTCAGCGATAGTGAGTTCCGCGGTCTCTGCCACACCTTTGGGCGACCCGACCTTGCAGACGACGAACGTTTTGCCACAATGGCTGCACGCACGATGAATGCCTCCGAACTTGTACCCGTGATGACACAACTTTCGGCACAACAGCTCACCAAAGACTTTGTGGCCCGAGCCCAATCCTTTGATGTGCCTGCAGCATCTGTGGTGACTCTCCCCGAACTCCCCTCACAACCTCAGATCGTCAACAATCAAGTTTTTGTTGAGCGCCAACATCCCACGGCTGGTCGCGTTCGTGAACCTCGCCCGGCAGCGCGCTTTTCTGAGACTCCCGCCACGGTCGGAAGTTTCGCCCCGACTCCCGGCGAACATAGTGATGAAATTGTTACCGAAATAGGTCTCGACGCTGCCGCTTTAAGAGCATCTGGCATCATTTTCTAAAGGCCCGACCTATCTGTGATCTGGCGATCACCGTCAGATTTGCGTCACGCAGTGTGACTCAACCAGCAAGCACCGCACGAGATACTAAATCAGTTCCAAAAGAAGTCAGAATGGCCAAGTACATCAATCCCGTGGCGGCCATCACTGCCGAATAGGAGCGCTCCTGTAAAGCCTTCAGAGTGACAACCCCTAACACTCCAGTCGTGACCGCGCATGCACCCCAGAACCAGCCGAGTTGGCCGCTCCATCCATCATCAACCGAGCCAGTGAAGACACTGAACATTCCCGTCGGTATCAACATCACTGCGACTTCGAGCGGCCAAATATACAAAAACATACGCACGATTTCATTGACATGGCGGCGTGGCAAACCGGGCTGTACGAGATACCAATGTCCGAGCAACATCGCATCAGAAACAAAACCGAGAAATGCTGCGCCGACGACTGTCCGCACTATCGCCACGGCGTCATTGCCACCATCACTGACGCCGCAGGCCACTAAGGCAATCAGACCAACGGCAACTGGCCATAAATCAATGCTTGGCTGAAACTCCTTGCCGCCTGAAGTTTCTTTGCGCCGCACAATGCTTTGACCCAAGCTAAAGCTCGCTGTTACTGCGACGGCGATTGCGCCAATGTTGCGTATCATCTCGGCCGTCGATGAAGACCTCGAAGCAAAGCCGATATATGCCGCACTCACAGCCATCACGACATAGATCGAGCGCAGTAACCAGCCATAGCCAAGACCAACCTCGCGATGTCGAGTGGTAAACCAACAACCCAACATGCCGCCGACCGACCATTGCAAGAAAACGGTTGCGGCATCAAGCTTGATCACATGTCTTACGATACGAGCAGCACTACGCCGTGCGACAATTCCAAAACTGTGACTTCCATCTAGGCTGACACGATGAAATTCTCCCCAGCGGGTCGCCTGACTCTGACCATGCTCTGCGCTGGACTTCTTCTTCAGGGTTGTTTCACTGGTCCCCGACCCACGCTTCTCTCCCCCGCAACGACTCCCACGGTGGAGGATCAATCGGCACAGACAGTGATAGATATTTTAGCTTCGGGGGCGACTTTGACCTTCACCGTCAACTATCGCGTGCTCACCAAGTTCGGCAATCTTTCCAGCGATGCCGCATTTGCTCATCATCCCGATTTCGGGAACAGCATGTCTGTTGGAGACGTGCGTTTCATCTACGCCCCAGATGGCACATCATTCACGTGCTCCACGACCACAGGAGAATGCAAGCCTGGGATAGACGAGTCGCGTGTTTCTGACCGTCAACTTGTTTCAACAATTTTTCAGAGTTCTGCGATCGAGAGAATCTTGCAAGACACACGCGTCGCTGTGGGCATGGGTACGAGCACAACTTCGAGCATTGATGATCAACCCACAACCTGCACAGCGCTACCCGTTGTTGATTCCAACGCAACAACTCAGGAAAAGACCTATTGCGCTTTCGACAATCTGGGAGTCCTCGCAAGTCTCGAGACCGCCGATTTATCAATATCCGCGATCTCCGTCACGCTCGTTGCAAACGCCGAACAGTTCGCTGGCTGAGGTCATCAAAGACCGGCATTTTCACTCGCTGGGATCACCAAAGGTGCTGCGCCTCAGACCATAACTTCCTAAAACTTTCAGTTCCACTGAACGACCAGGTTCGGGTGAGTGAATCACTCCGAGACCCGAGCCCAACCACATCATGATGTGACCTGGGTAGCGGACCAAGTCTCCCGCCTGAGCAGTCAAAATATTTCGCGGCTCAGCAGATCGCATCTGCTGAGTTGAGTTGCGCTGAAGTGAAAATCCCGCTTCGCCCCAAGCGAAAGTGGTGAGTCCCGAACAGTCCAAGGCCACGCCAGGTTGCATTGCAAAACGACGATATGGAACTCCCAGTTGAGACACGGCAGCAAGAACTGCGATCTGATGTTCAGCGTCGGCTCGCGCCCAGGCTTCACTTAAACCACTGACAGAAATTGACAGTCGCCTGGCGACCAGTGCGGCCACTTCTGTTCGCAGCGCTACATATTTCGCCGAGAGCACTGGCGGTCGATCAACACGTACTCCGTTGCTGATTTCTTCAAGTGCCATTAATGCTGTCCAGGCAACGCGATCAAGCTGCGGTACGGAGCCTTTCTGCTGTGCAACGGCCGGGGCCGCGTGCGCCACACCCACACTCAGGGGGACCAAGGTGGAAGCAAGACTCAGGATGACAACAACCGCGCGGCGCAGGCGTCGACCGAGGCTCGATCCGTCGGATGGCGATTCGTAGGAAAGTTGGGTGTTGGGTGTCAAGGGGGATCTCATCAGTGTTCAATCGGTGCTGCCCGTGGGCGTTCCGTAACGATATCGCAATGAAACCGTAATATTTACCGCGCCCCCACCATTAAAAGTGTCACAAAAAGCCTAAAGTAAGCCAAACCCGCTGGTCAAAGGGCAGTATGTGAATGTGAATAAAACGCCCGATTCCCCACCTGACGACACCTTGGCGGTGCTCTTGGCGGCTGGGGCGGGATCGCGCTTCAGCGGTCAATCACACAAGTTGCTCACCGAAATGCCGAACTCGGGTGGAATCACGGTCTTTGAGATGGCTTTAGAAAATCTCTTGCAGGCAAACTTTCGACAGATCATCGTTGTCACGGGAGCGGCCTCAATCCCCGACGCGTTTTTGCGGCATCAGCAAATCTTGGTGGTCAACAACATTCGCTGGGCTGATGGGCAGGCAAGTTCGGTCAAGGCTGGTATTCAAGAAGCCATGCGCTTAGATGCCGAGGCCGTGATCGTCGGGCTCGCCGATCAACCCTTTGTGACTCCGCAAGCGTGGAGACTCGTGGCATCTTCGCCCTCGCCAATCGCCGTCGCTACGTATGGCAACAAACGCGGCAACCCCGTGCGACTCCACAAATCGGTGTGGTCTCTGCTGCCCGTCAGCGGAGATTCTGGAGCCCGAGATCTCATCCGCCTGCATCCCGAGCTCGTTTCGCAAGTAGATTGCCCTGGTTCCGCCGCCGATATCGACACGCAGGAGGATCTTGCACAATGGACTTAAATCACACTTTCACCGTCAATCAACCGATCGCCGAAACTTGGGTCGTGCTCACCGATCTTGAGCGTATTGCTCCATGTCTGGCGGGTGCCGAACTTAAAGAAGTAGATGGCGACGTCTTCAAAGGCGGAGTAAAAATCAAGGTTGGACCGATCGTCGCGCAATTCAAGGGCGAAGCCCAATTTGCCGAACTTGATCATGTCAATTACCGCGCTCACCTCAAGGCCACTGGTCGTGATATTGGTGGTAAAGGAAATGCTTCTGCCTCGGTCACCGCGCAACTGACTCCCCTCTCGGCGACAACGACATCGGTCAGTGTCGTCACTGATTTAGCGATCACTGGCAAGGTGGCACAATTTGGTCGTGGAGCATTGGCCGATATCAGCGAGAAAATAATCGCACAATTCGCCGACAATCTAAACACTTTGATTGACAAAGAAGGTGGCGCAGCAGCCCCCTCACTCAGCGCCGCCACTGCAGTACCTGCAGTCGGGCAGATCACCGATGCTTCGGCTGACAAGCCAACTGTTCGCAAGATTGAGGGACCAGCAGCCGAACCGCTCAACCTTCAGGCCTTGGCCGGCGGAGCAATGCTGAAGCGCTTCTTACCTATCGCCGGCGCATTTCTTGGAATCTTCATGTTCTTTGGACGTCGTCGACGCCGACGCCAGAGTTGAACACCGAATACAACGCCACTGCCCACGACCGCGACCTCGTTCGTCAACTTCTCGGGCGCGAACCCAATGGTCAATTCGCTGTCGTCGTGCGTGATCTCGACGGCATGCCGAGCGTCATCAAAAATGCTCCGTTCCTTGATGATGGCACCCCGATGCCCACTCGCTACTGGCTATGTTCCCCTCGCATTCTGATTGCCGTGAGTCGCCTTGAAGCCGCAGGTGGCGTCAATCAATCTGAAGCCGAGGTTGACCCCGAAGAACTTGAACACGCCCATCGCCGCTATCAAGCAGAACGCGACGCAGATATTCCTGGCGACTACGCGGGTCCGCGACCCTCGGGAGGCGTTGCTGGAACACGCATCGGAGTCAAATGCTTGCACGCGCATTACGCCTGGCATCTTGCTGGTGGCGATGACCCAGTTGGTCGCTGGGTGGCCGCTCGTCTTCAGGATGACTTATGACTCACTCAGCAGATGACATCGTTGCCGCTATTGACATCGGAACCAATTCAACGAATCTGCGAATCGTTTCGCGACGCAACGGCATTGTTGATTCTCGAGTCACGGTTACTCGTCTCGGACAAGATGTCGATCAAAACCGCTCATTGAGCGAGGAAGCGATGCAACGAGTTATATCTTGTCTCGCTGACTATCGCCAAGTACTTGATCCTTACGGTTCATACGCCCTACGCGTTATGGCATCAAGTGCCTGTCGTGATGCCAGCAATTGCGAAGATTTTTTTCTTCGTGTGGAGAAGACCATTGGTGTTCAACCAGAATTGCTGAGTGGCCAAGATGAGGGCCGCCTGGCATATCAAGGATGCGTCACCAACCTCGTACTTGATCCAGTCGGTCATCTGATTATTGATATCGGCGGTGGCTCGACAGAGATCATGCTCGGCACAACGCAACTTGATATCGCCCGCAGTATTGATGTCGGTGCCGTGCGTATCACCGAACGTCATCTTCGCCGTGATCCACCAGCACCCGAAGAACTCCTCAACGCCATCGGTGAGGTACAGGACCTCTTTGAGGATTTGCTCCGCGAATTTCCAGACATGGCGCGAGCACCACAAATCATCGGTACGGCAGGAACGATTGTCACGGTCGCTGCCGTGGAGATTGGTCAACGGGTCTTTGACCCTGCAGGGCTTCACGCTTTTCACCTCACGCGTTCAGCCATTGAGGATGTCTTTCGCACCTTGGCCACCGAATCTTTATCGGACCGCGCCCACAACCCCGGTCTGCCACGAGATCGCGCTGATGTCATTGTCGGAGGTTGCTGTGTACTGGTGGCCCTGATGCGATCTTTAGATGCTGACGAAATGATCGTCTCTGCGTACAACATCCTTGATGGAGTCTGTGCTGAACTACTAGGCAACCCATGAGCAACTTTCAAGCCCACCCCGCCCGAACCCCAAGCGGTTTGCACCTGTACGGCAATCGCATTTTTTTGCGCTCCCTCACACCTGCCGATTTCACTGCTTGGTCTGAAGTACGGGCGCGCAACCGCGATTGGCTATTGGTTTGGGAACCACAGAAGTTCAAACATGCTCCAGATCCCGAGACCGACCGAGAGGCATTCCGCGCACGTTGCGCGTTGCGCGACAGAGAACGTCAAAATGGTTCGGCATACACGTTTGGACTTTTTGTGAATAACGCCTTTGCTGGTGAAATGAATATCAATATGGTGCAACGTGGAGCCTTGATGTCGGGCACGATCGGATACTGGATTGACCAAGCTCAAGCAGGTCAGTCGTACACCGCCGAGGGTGTCGTCGTGGTCAGTCGTTACGCCTTTGAAGACCTAGGTTTGCATCGCCTGGAAATTTGTATCGTGCCGCGCAACGAAAATAGTCAACGTGTCATGGAAAAGTTGGATATTCGTAACGAGGGCACAGCTCTTCGATTTCTAGAAATCAATGGTGTCTGGGAAGACCACGTGCGCTACGCGATCACGATTGAAGAATGGCAAGAACGCCGAGAGGAACTCGCGAAGGATTGGCTCTCAGCCAACTCTTAAGCCAAATTTCTCAGGCTGATTGCGCAAGGTCGCGATACGCCGCGGCCTTTTGTCGGCGAACAGTCGTGCGACGTTTCCATTCTTTGACTTTCCAGTGCCGTTGATTGCGCGCATGGTCCAACTTTTTCGCCGCACGCTCAGCATCGTGATGATGCATCGGCTTCCATTGCGCACCTGGCTCAACGACATCGTCAGAATCAACTCCATGACTCACCATTTCGGCGAGCCCGTGCAGTTCGCCTTTAACGCGATGTCTTTCGCCATGGGCGTGGGCCCGCTGTTCGGCTCTCGGTAGCGGAACCGCTTCCTGACTTCGATGACGTTTGCTCATTCGGTCCTCCTCTACAGGCTCCGTTGAACTCCCCTTAAGCACACCGTACAACAGTTGCCAAAAAAATCAAGTCACATTGCTGATTACTTTTTCGACGAGATTTGATTCTGCAGGGCGGCGATCCGCTCGGCGAACCAAGGCTGGCGGGTGCTCCACAGTTGCGGGGTTAACTCGCGTTCAACAGCTTCCTGATGTTGGGCCACATCGGCCATGGCTTGAATCGTCTTCTTCGTCTCTATCGACAATTCGCGCGGGGCGCTAGCGGCTCGCATGGCCATGGCATGAGCCGTACTCAACAACTCATCGTCTTCGACGCAGCGATGCACAAGACCCAGTCGCTCGGCCTCAAGCCCATCCAGCACCTCGCCAAAAATCACTGTTGCCATTGTCGTTTGCAGTCCTGCGATGCGGCGCAACATCCATGTGTGGCCACCACCTGGGTGAATGCCAATCTGTAAAAAGCGGGTATCAAACTTGGCCCGACGAGCAGCAATGCGGACATCGCATCCGAGGGCAAGATTCATTCCCGCGCCAACGGCCGCTCCGTTGACGGCAGCCAAAGTCGGCAACTCGCTGCGCGCAATGCGCAGAAAACCCTCGTAGATCGTGCCGAGGCTATCCGATGAACTCTTTTGCAGATTGCCCAAGTTGGCGCCCGCACAAAATGCAGGGGCAGTTCCCGTGACAACGATTGCCCCGACGGCACTGTCATTTTCAATGCGATCCATGGCTGCAATAATCTCGGCGACCATTGGCGCGGTGAGTGTGTTGCGTTCGCCGGGATTGTTCAAGGTGATTGTGGCAACACCGTCGGCAATGTCAAGTAATACGAGAGAATCTGAAGTAGTCACTTTGTTATTCTCGCACGAGACGTGGGCTCAACGGTGATCAGCGCAATAAGGTGCAGAGGTGCCTCCCGATCTCGACCAAACAGCCCAAGAGCGCAAGAGTCGTCCAGCAGCCACGGTGGTCCTGACTCGACTCAGCGAGTCCTCCTCATGTGGCTTTGAGATCCTGATGCTGCAACGCAGCAAAGTCGGTGCTTTTGCAGGGATGTGGGTTTTTCCAGGAGGTCGAGTTGATGAAAATGACCCTGGCGAGGACGATATTTCTCGAGCTCGCTCAGCCGCTGTACGCGAAGCCGCTGAAGAGGTCAGCGCCACGATTGAAACCTCAACGCTGACCATTTGGAGTCATTGGACCCCTCCGATGAATGCCCCCGTTCGTTTCACCACTTGGTTTTTTGTGGCACCTTGGGCGGGACCCGAAGTTCGCGTCGACAACTATGAGATCGTTGACCACGCATGGATGGATCCACAGCATGCGTTGACATGCGGCATTGCCATGGCTCCACCCACGATCGTGACATTGCACGAACTTTTGGAAGTCGGCGACCATGCTCGCATCCACAGCGTGCGCAATGAAGTGCCCGCCTATGTCACGCGCCCAGCGGTGGCCAGTGATGGGTCCTCAATTTTTCTTTGGAATGGTGACGCCGGCTACGAATCAGGAGATCCTGATATCGCTGGGCCACGCAACAGGCTTCTCTTACCCGAGGGATTTGGTGGATCAGTTTTCCAGTACATCCGCTCCGCCTAAGCGACCTCGCTGACTGACGATGTAGCGTCATCTCTCATGCTTGACCATGTATTTACCGATGTCATTAGCGCCTTGCGCGAAGCATTTGAGCGCGCATTTCTGGAGCGTCAAGCCTTTGAAGAACATTTTCAGGTTGATATTCAACTCGGTGATGTGAGTTGGGAAACCAGTTACGGTCTCCCAGGTGAAGGTCAACCACCGCGCATCGTTGCGCACATCACATTTGATTGGCCATCATGGAGCCAGACCGCCTATCGCAAGTGGTATATCGAGGAAACCATTGAGGAACTACCTGCTATCGAAATGGAAATCGTGTTGCGGATTCAACGAATTCAGGACACACCAGAACTCTCGGCCGTTCGCTCACTGTTGCCGATTACCAGCCCGCTTATTGGCAACGGAAGACTTGAGCGAGCTGGATTAACTGTCGAATCAACCTTTCTCGATGACGAAAGCCCCGCAGAGCACGCAGTTGAGGCAACGTATGAAGGTCTTTATGAATTAGCCGAAGAATCTTTATCTGATGGAGTCGGCACCTTACTTGACGACCATTTCGGTGCGCTTGGCGGGTGGATCGCGGCGATGTTGGTGATGCTCGGCGATGTCAAATACACATTCCTGCCCGCTGACATCACCGAAGAAGAATGAAAGGTAAGCCCATGACCCTGATGACCGATTCCACAAGCGTGGTCTTACTTGAGATCAATGAACGCATCGCCACGATTACCTTGAATCGACCCGCTGCGCGCAATGCTCTGTCGTTTGAAGTCTTGAAACTTTTGCCACAACTGATGAAACAGGCAAACGCATCCGAGGATGTTGATGTCATCATTTTGACTGGCAGTGACCCTGCGTTTTGCGCTGGACTCGATCTCAAGGAACTTGGCTCCACAGGTGCCAATCTCGGGTCCGGTTCAGGCGCGGATGGTCGGCCCAACTCAGATGGCGTACGTGGCCCATTCCCGTTGCTTGATAAGCCTCTGATTGGTGCGGTCAACGGCGTCGCCATCACTGGCGGATTTGAATTAGCGCTCAACTGTGACTTCTTAGTGGCCTCTGAAAATGCAAAGTTCGGCGATACCCATGCTCGGGTCGGCGTGATGCCAGGTTGGGGCCTGACGGTTTTATTGCCCCAGGCCATCGGATTACGCAGGGCCCGCGAAATGAGTTTCACCGGCAATTTCATGTTGGCCGATGAAGCCCTCACCAGAGGTTTGGTCAATCATGTGGTTCCCCACGCTGATTTAATGCCATTTTCCCGCCAATTAGCCAAAGATATTTCTGGCAATGATCATCTCGGTGTCCGCCAGATTCGTCGCACATATGGCGAAATCCATGCCGCCGTCGATGCTTGGAGTACCGAGGCTCGGGACGGAGCAATGTGGCGCCGTGAACAATTCTCCACTGAAAAGGTTGAGGAGAGGCGTCGGGCGATACAAAAACGCGGTCAGCAACAATAAAAGCCGCCCCAGAGTTTTCCACCCCAGAGTTTTCCAAGGGTCACTCGTCTGTGTACTACGATGAGGACACCATCCGCCGGGCAAATGGCCTGGCGATTACGGGGAGGAAAATACATGCGTAAGAAATCAAAAATAATTGCGTCGTCACTCATCGCGCTCAGCCTTTTTGCGGCTGCTTGTGGTAGCGACGATGAAGCATCAGACGGCATCATCGCCGGCGTGGCCTTTGATACTGGCGGACGCGGCGATGGAACCTTCAATGACTCAGCAGCAACTGGTGGCGAACAAGCCGCTAGCGAATTAGGTGCAGACGTTCAAGAACTTGAAGCAACTGTCGACGAAGACCGCAAGGCCAACCTTGAACTCCTCGTTGAAGGTGGCGCCAAAGTCATCGTTGGAGTTGGTTTCATGTTCACCGATCCGATGACCGAGATTGCTACTGCCAATCCTGAAGTTGCATTCGGTATCGTTGACGGCTTCATCGGTGGAGCTTGTGCAGACGCCCCAACTTTGACCAACGTGGCTTGTCTACTGTTCGCCGCTGGCCAGGGTTCATTCCTCGTTGGTGCAGCAGCAGCCTTGAAGAGCGAAACGGGTCACATCGGATTCATCGGTGGACAAGAAATTGACCTCATCAAGGAATTCGAAGCTGGCTATACCGCTGGAGCGAAGTACGTCAATCCAGACATCATCGTGGACGTCAAGTACCTCGGACCAGCCGGTGACAACACCGCTTGGGGCAACGTTGCTGGCGCCAAAGAAATCGCCGCCGGCTGGTATGCCGCTGGCGCCGACATCATCTACACCGCTGCTGGCGGTTCGGGTGCAGGCACCATTGAAGCAGCCATTGAGGCTGACAAATGGGCCATTGGTGTGGACAGCGACCAGTACCTCACTGCAGGTACTCCAGAAGCACAGGCTCACATCTTGACTTCAATGATCAAGCGAGTTGACGTTTCGGTCTTCGAAACCATCAAGGCAGCCTCAGAGGGTACGCCCTTCGCTGGTGTCAAGATGTTCGACCTGAGCAACGACGGCGTTGGCTACTCCACCTCAGGTGGATACCTCGATGACATCGTCGCTGACCTTGACGCAATTAAGGCCAAGATTGTCGCCGGTGAAATCACCGTTCCGGCAATGCCCTAATCCAGTCATTAAGTGTTAGTTAGTCGAGGACCCGGGTCATTGACCCGGGTCCTCTGCTATAAAAGGTATGTGCTTCAAGGGGAAATATGAGCGAGAATTCAGAATCACATAGTGGACCCTTAGCAGTTGAACTGCATGGGATTAGCAAAAGTTTCCCTGGCGTCATCGCAAACTATTCAATCGAACTTATGGTGCGGCCCGGAACCATTCATGCCATTGTTGGCGAAAACGGGGCAGGTAAATCAACACTGATGAAAACCCTGTACGGCATGCATCAGCCTGATGACGGCACGATCACAGTCAACGGACATGCGGTGCAATTCAAGACTCCAACCGAGGCGATCGCTGCCGGTATCGGTATGGTCCATCAACACTTCATGCTCGCTGACAATCTCACGATCATTGAAAACATCATTCTCGGAGCCGAACCGACCGATAACCGCGGTCGCATCAATTTCGGTGCGGCTCGTGAGCGCATCGAAGTTTTGATGACATCGCTCGGAGCGACCTTTGATCCTGGTACCAATGTCTCCGAACTCGGCGTCGGCCAAAGACAACGAGTTGAAATTCTTAAAGTTTTGTATCGCGGTGCAAAAATTTTGATTCTTGACGAACCAACAGCCGTACTCGTACCTCAAGAGGTTGAAGAGCTTTTCGAGACCTTGAAGCGTCTTGTGCTTGACGGATCAACTGTGATCTTCATTTCCCATAAACTTGATGAAGTTCTCACCTATTGCGATGAAATCACAGTGATGCGCCAAGGTACAACAGTCGCCCACACAACCCCAGCCCAAGTTGATCGCCGCACTCTTGCCCAACTCATGGTCGGCAGCGACCTGCCCGATCCATCTGGACGCGAGACAAAGGTTGGCGAAGACATTCGTCTGCAAGTTTTGGGACTGAATGTGGCTAGTGAGATTCCCGGGGCAAAACTGGCACTACAAGACATCAATATCAATGTGCACTCTGGGGAAATCGTTGGCATAGCCGGAGTTGAAGGCAACGGACAATTTGAACTATGTGAAGCAATTCTAGGTTTGCGCCCGAAGTTGTCTGGCACGATATCTGTGGGCGGCAGCGAGTTATCGGGCAGCGACACACGAACTCGCAGGGAAATGGGATTGTCGTACATTGCCTTTGACCGACATCGCGAAGGACTCCTACTCGATTCGCCACTGTGGGAAAATACTTTTCTCGGACGCGAAGAAAATGCAACGCTCACCGCTGGCCCATTCATAAAAAATCGCAGCATTGAAGCCGATAGTCGCGTCATCATTGAGCGCTTCGGGGTTTTGACTCCAAGTGAACAAGTCCCTGCCTTTGCCCTCTCTGGCGGCAATCAACAAAAACTTGTGGTGGGCCGCGAAATGGCCAGCAATCCAAAAATTTTATTGGCAGCCCACCCCACTCGCGGTGTCGATGTCGGCGCTCAGTCTGCAATCTGGGATGAGTTGCGCAATGCACGCGATCGCGGTCTCGCAGTTCTCCTAATTTCGGCCGACCTTGAAGAACTCATCGGCTTATCGGATCGTATCCTCGTGATGTTTGATGGTCAGATCACTGCCGACCTAGATCCGAACACTGCCACACCAGAAATGCTCGGTACATACATGACCGGTGGAGAGATAGTGACTTCCCTATGAAGAGTCAACGATTACAACGCGTGCTAGTGACATCGGCAAGTTCATTGCTGGCTGTCTTTGTTGCGCTGTGCATTTGTGCAGTGATCTTATTGATTACTGGCAAGGATCCAATCCAGGCCTACAGCACTCTGTTTGGAGCTGCGGGAGATGTAAAAGTTTTGCAGGGCACGCTGAATCGCGCCACCCCCTTAATGATTTCGGCTGCCGCGGTGGCGATCGGTTTCAAAATGAATCTCTTCAATATCGGAGTTGAAGGTCAAATGCGCGTGGCACTGCTGGCAACAGCCGTCGCCGGCGCCGCTGTCGACCTACCTGCACCGTTACACATTCTTTTCTCCCTCGTCGTGGCGATGGCGTCTGGCGCCATTTGGGCCGCATTCGCAGGCTGGCTGAAAGTCAAGCGCGGTGTCAACGAAGTCATTTCCACGATCATGCTTAACTTTGTGGCCTTGAGTTTGGTGGCCTGGGCTTTCGATAGTTTCTTCACCGCCGATAATGCTCCTGGGGTATTGCTGGTCAAGACCAAAGAGTTACCACCTTCTGCTTGGTTTCCCGACATTGTTGAGCGGCGCCTCAATGGCATGTTCTTCATAGCCATCTTGGTACTTGTGTTGTTCTATGTGCTGGTGTGGAAAACCAAGTTTGGATTTCAATTGCGTGCTTCAGGAGCAAATCCAGGCGCTGCTCGTGTCACGGGTGTCAATCCCAAGCGCATGGTCATGATCTCCATGCTGATGTCAGGCGCACTTGCTGGCTTGGTCGGCATGCGCGCGCTTCTTGGCGATGTCCACGCTTATCAAAACAATTTGGCAGAGCAACAGGGTTTCAACGGAATCGCCGTCGCTCTACTTGGTCGCAATCATCCTCTCGGAATTTTCATTTCTGCCTTGCTCTTTGGCTATCTCGGCGAGGCATCAGGCCGCCTGCAACTCGAAGATATTCCTAAAGAGATCACCACCATCATGACTGGAATCATTGTTCTCGCCGTGGTGATTATCAATGAAGCCGTGAAACGTTGGGATGACAAACGCATTCAACACAAGGCAGCCTTGGCTTTGGCAACTCGGGTGGTTGCGGAATGAAATTCTTGCAAACTCTTTCCGTAGCCCGTCGTACAGTTTTTCTGTCGCTTGGCTTCATGCTGGTCTTATCTGTCGTGCGACTCATCACAAACGCCAATGACATCACGAGTTCAGGCACAATCTCATCCACAATGCGTGTTGCCACACCAATCCTGTTGGCTGGACTAGCAGGCCTGTGGGCCGAGCGCGTCGGCATCGTCAATATCGGCATCGAAGGCATGATGATCATCGGCACTTGGTTCGGTGGCTACGGAGCATGGAAGTGGGGTTCATGGGCTGGGATCGCGCTCGCAATCTTTGCTGGATCTCTCGTCGGCTTACTTCACGCCTTGGCAACTGTGCGCTTCAACGTCAACCATGTTGTCTCTGGCATTGCTATCAATATTTTGGCGGCGGGAGCCACTGAATACCTCTCCATCATTTTCTTCAAAGGACAAAAAGGTGGAGGAGAAAGTCAGTCACCGACAGGCAAGGGTGGCTACGGCGAATTTGATATGCCGTTTCTCACTGGAGGACGCGTCGGCTCGTGGCGTAGCCCCGATATTTTAGGTTGGATCGAACGCAAGCATGATCTGCCGCTATTGCCTGATCTGGCTGGTTTTGCACGTGGTCTTCTGAGCGACGTGTATGTTCCGACCCTCTTAGCCATCGCCCTGGTTCCCCTCACGGGTTATATTTTGTGGCGCACGCGCTTCGGCTTGCGACTGCGCTCTAGTGGCGAATCACCCCAAGCGGGCGAAAGTTTGGGTGTACCGATCAATCGCTTGCGCTATCAGGCAATGGCAGTGAGCGGTGGTTTAGCCGGCTTCGCAGGTGCCTACCTGTCCTGCGTCTTCACCAGCACCTACCGTCAAGGTCAAACTGGCGGTCAAGGATATATCGGTTTAGCTACAACAATTTTCGGCAACTGGAATCCTTTCGGAGTCTTGCGCGGCGCAATTCTTTTTGGATTCCCCACCGCCTTGAAATTCCGTGATGAAAAAAATGTTCCAGCATTGCTATTAGTAGTGGCGATTGTCCTAGTCGTCGTTGCCATCGTCAGCTTCACACGTCAAAAACAGATCTTGGCTATGGGGCTGCTCTTCGGTTCCGCTCTCAGCGCCACCACCTATTTCTTGGTTGACGAAGTGCCACAAGAGTTTGTGGCGGCAACTCCATACATTGTCACCATCCTGGTTCTTGTCGGCGCCCAGCAACAGTTGCGACCACCAGCTCATGCCGGCGCGGCTTATCGCGCAGGCGACAACCACTAACGCTTGTCAGTGACCGAGGCTGGCCACGGCCTGGACTTCAATGCCTCCGCGTGGGCGTTGCGTCAAGGTCACCGTGACTTTACGGGGCTTGGCCGAATGCATGATTTCACCGGCGATTTCTGCTGCTAAGGCTTCAGCAAAAACAGCCCGATCACGAAAGTTCCAGAGGTACAACTTCAGACTTTTAGATTCAACACACCACTCGCGCGGCTGATATTCAATCACTACATGCGAGAGATCGGGTTGCTTGGTGACTGGGCACATCGATGAAAGTTCGTCGGTTGTAAAACGCACGATATCCACATTGGCAGGTGCTGGAAAGACCTCGACATGTTCAATGGACTCGCGTACCGTGGATCCGAGCACAGTTAACTTGGCGTGCTGATCGACGATGGAGGTGGCTGACTTATCAACGTTTGGCTCTATATCCATAGCCACAGGGTAAAGGTCGCAGGGCCTGACCGCACCCGACGGTTCACCGTTCTTGCGATATACCTCTAGAATCCCCCTATGGGCAGAGTGTTAACTGAACAACAGATTGCCGATTACCACCGCGATGGGTTTTTAGTGATTCCCGATTTCGTTACCTCGCAGGCCTGCCATGAACTCAAGACTCGAGCCGAAGAAATCCTGGCATCCTTTGACGCCGAGAGTGACCGCAGCGTGTTCACCACCAACGAACAGTCCCGACATGCCGACCAGCAATTCATCGACTCGGCGACTGGCATCCACTGTTTCTTTGAAGAAGAGGCATTTGATGAGCAAGGAATCTTGCGTCAAGCCAAAGAAGTCAGCGTCAACAAAATTGGACACGCTATGCATGACCTTGATCCCGTTTTTGAAGCATTCAGTTACACAGAAAAACTTGCAACAGTGGCGAGCGACATTGGTATGCCTGATCCCCTCGCGCTGCAATCCATGTACATCTGTAAGCAACAACATATTGGTGGCGAAGTTAGCTGTCATCAAGACGCAACTTTTTTGTATACCGATCCGATCACAGTTGTTGGCTTTTGGTTTGCGATTGAGGATGCCACTCTAGAAAATGGTTGCTTGTGGGCAGCACCAGGCGGACATAAAACGACACTCCGCCAAAAGTTCGTGCGTAATGAGGCTAACGACGGGGCAACATTTGATGTTCTTGACGCTGCACCTCTCCCTATGCCTCCAACCGATCTTGTACCCCTTGAAGCCAGCGCCGGAACGCTCGTCATTCTTCATGCTTTATTGCCACACTGGAGCGGTGTGAATCGCAGCGACAAGAGTCGTCATGCCTATTCGCTCCATTGCATCAGCGAATCAAGTTCATATCCACAATGGAATTGGTTGCAACGTAACTCTCAGTTACCGCTGCGACGACTAGATAAAGTAGCGGCCTCACTGTGAGCGTGAGCCCAGATCTTCTGCAACGCGCACCTAAGGCATTGCTCCACGATCACTTAGATGGTGGACTTCGACCCGCAACAGTGATTGAACTTGCCGCAGAATATGGCTACAAGAATTTGCCCACAACCGATATTGATGACCTCTCAAAATGGTTTCACCGCGGTGCTAAGCGCAATGATTTAGTCCTCTATCTTGAGACCTTCGCCCACACCGTTGGCGTGATGCAAGACAGAGATGCCATTGAACGAGTGGCCTTTGAATGTGCTCATGATCTCGCCACCGAGGGGGTCGTCTATGCCGAAGTGCGTATGGCACCCGAGTTGTGCACTGAAAAGGGACTCACACTTGATGAGGTGATGCAGGCCATCATGGACGGATTTGCTCGAGGTAGCGCAGGCACCGAACTTTCGATCTACGCCATTTGTTCGGCGATGCGCACAGCCCGACGGAGTTTAGAAATCGCAGAACTTGCGGTGCGCTGGCGAGACCGTGGGGTCGTTGGTTTTGATATTGCTGGAGCAGAAGCGGGTCACCCGCCAACACGCCATCTTGAAGCCTTCAACCACGTCCAGCGTGAGAATTTTCACTCCACGATTCATGCCGGTGAAGCTTTCGGCTTACCAAGTATCTGGGAGGCCGTGCAACTATGCGGCGCTGAGCGACTAGGTCATGGCGTACGCATTGTGGACGACATCACAGGGGACGCAGGCTCCGAGCAACTTGGTCGCCTGGCGTCCTATGTACGAGATCGTCGGATTCCACTCGAATTATGCCCAACGAGCAATGTCAACACCGGAGTCTGCGCCTCAATCGCCGATCACCCCATTGGGATGTTGCGGCGTTTGCGCTTTCGAGTCACGGTGAACACCGACAATCGCCTGATGAGCGATACGAGTATGACCAAAGAGTTCACTCAATTGTCGGAGGCATTTGGGTGGGGTCTCGAGGACTTTGAATGGCTCACCTTAAATGCGATGAAGAGTGCCTTCGCCCCGTTTCCAGAGCGCCTACGGATTATCAACGGCTTAGTCAAACCCCGCTATGCCTTATTGAAGGCCGAACTTGCCATGGGGACGCAGACGCGCTGATGCGCGAGAATAGTGTCATGGCTCAAACCTCAGGCACCGTCGAAGTAACAGTTGTTGAACACCCGTTGATCGCCGATTCGCTGACGCGCATCAGAGATGTCTCGACACCCAATGCTTTATTTCGCCAAGAACTTGAGCGCGTCGGAACTTTATTGCTCGCCGAAGCCACGCGTGATCTACCGACAACCGCGGTGCGAGTCCAGACACCTCTTGTTGAAACAGCGGGTCAGGCACTCAG
>CAMAYS010000003.1:0-56112 GCA_945862545.1 Bifidobacterium breve
CTTATTGACTTTGATGACATCGTCAATCAACCCCATCCCCGCCATGGCCAAGATGCCAACCCAAATAATCAGAGCCTGATTAGAAAAAGCCAACCCATCACGAATGTGAGCGATGATCCAACCCAACATCGCTGACCCAACGATGGCTAGACCTCCCATCGTTGGAGTGCCGGCTTTGCTTTGATGATGGTCGGGTCCGTGATCCTCTTTACCGAGAATAGGTTGACCCTTACCGCGATTTCTGAAAAAGCTAATCAGGAACCGACTCCCCAGAAGCGAAGAGATGAGAGCGGTGATCGCTGCAATCATCACCGCAATCATCCGACACCCCTCAAAATCTCTGTCACAACTAGCCGATCATCAAATGGTAGAACCTCTGGGCCGATTGTTTGCGTCGTCTCGTGGCCCTTGCCGGCGATAACGACCACATCCGCAGGCTCGGCCATCCTCAACACTCTGCGAATGGCAAGTCTTCGATCAACCTCAGTGGCAACAAGTCGGTGTCGCAAATGTTCCGGAATGCCAGCGACCACGGAGGCGATAATGGTCTCTGGGTTCTCGCTCCGCGGATTATCCGAAGTCACCACAACGTGATCAGCGAGAGACACAGCGATCTCGCCCATCATCGGACGTTTCATCTTGTCACGGTCGCCGCCACATCCAAAAACCACGAGGACCCGGCCCCCTGGAGTTGATTCGCGCACTGAACGCAGCACTTGAGCCAAACCATCGGGCGTATGAGCGAAATCAACCAGCACAACGAAGTCTTGTCCAGCATCAACTTTTTCAAATCTGCCACTAATCGGTGGCAACTCGCGCAGTCCCTGAATGATCGCTTGAGGAGCAACGCCCATCTCACTAGCCGTCGTTGCGGCCGCAATGGAGTTCATGACATTGACCGATCCCCCAATCGCTACCTCAATTCGATGTTCTCGCCATGTATAACTATGTTCAACCGCTGAAACTTCCAAGCCATGAATATCTTGCATCGAAAACGGAGTAATCGGAATGTCTGCTTGCTCAATAATTCTCTGCCCAAAGGGATCATCAGCATTAACAATTCCTAGTTTGCTGAACTCACCGTTAAACAAACGCAATTTTGCTCGAAAATATTCTTCTTGCGTTCCATGGAAATCCAAATGATCAATTCCAAGGTTGGTGAACACCGTTTGCGAGAAATAAGTACCATTGACCCGTCCAAGAGCCAAGGCATGAGATGAAACCTCCATCGCTACAGCCCGCACACCAACGTCCAACATATCGGCAAACATCTTTTGTAAATCCGCTGCTTCAGGGGTCGTGAAGCCCCCCGAAAGAGTTCCAAGAATTTCTGTCTTGACCTGATCTGAACGCAGAATTGAAGCCAACAGATGAGCCGTCGTTGTCTTACCATTTGTCCCCGTAATTCCGACGACAGATAGTTGTCGTGAAGGATTCCCGTGAACCTTGGCGGCAACGGCCCCCACGCAGGAGCGCACATCTGTGACAATGATTTGCGCAACGGCAGAGTCGATTTCGGGCAAGAAATGGTCAACCATCAGCGCACTGGCACCGCGTGCAACGGCATCACCCGCAAAATTATGTCCGTCATAGCGTTCGCCAGGCACACAACAAAACAATGACCCTTTATCTGCTTGTCGTGAATCGTGGGTAATGGAAGTCACTTCAATATCGCGCAGAGCCGCGGTGATCAGAAGGTCCGATGCCGCAAACATCTCTGCTATCTGCCCTACCCTCAACTTTGCCAGCGTCATTTCGTGACCCGACATCCGCTATCACCAATCGTCGGATCAATCGATCGTTCGTGGATTGCCATTGTCGCTAATTTTGCAAATGCTGGTGCTGCTGCCGTTCCACCGAATCGGTCACGGCTCGAAGGATCCGGCTCATCGATAGAGACCAAAATTGTGACCTGAGGATCAGCAGCTGGAAGAAAACCAACGAATGTCGCAAAGTATGAGCGCAGACCACTGTCGCTGATGTAGGTCCCATTGGCCTGAAGTTTGCGGCTTGTTCCCGTCTTACCAGCAACCGCAATGCCGTCAACTTGGGCGCGCACTCCCGTTCCTTCACAGACGACTCCCGCTAGCAAATCGGTCATTGTTGACGCTGTAGCTTCTGAGATAACGCGATGCGTTTGACCGCTCGGTGTTTCCCACAATGAGCCCTTTTCGTCAATCGTGGATCTCACAAACTTTGGCGAAACATACACGCCGCGATTTGCAACGACATTCACTGCGGCAGCAAGTTGTAACGATGTACTGGAAAAACCATAGCCATAGGAGACAGTGGCATTCTCCGAGCCGCGCCAATTCTTGGCTTCCTTTAAGACACCAGCACTTTCTCCAGGGAACTCAAGACCCGTCTGATGTCCGAACCCAAACTCCGACAAGTAGTCGCGTAATTTGGGCGAACCAACTTCGCTCGCTGCCATGAGAGTCCCGATATTTGATGAATGGACGATGATGTCACGCAAAGACATCGGCTCCAGTTCATGTGGGTATGCATCATAAATCGTCTTTTCAAATTTGGTATCTGGGTCAAAGATGTAAACCCCAGGAACTTCGTACACGCGCTCAGGACTACTGACACCAGTATCAAGGGTGGCGGCGATGCTGAAAACCTTGGCCACTGAGCCTGGCTCATAGGATTCAACGGCAGCCAAGTTGGCGCTGGTGACTTCGGCGATTCCATTGCTTTCGCGGCGCACGCTGGCGATCGCTAAGACCTCGCCGGTTTTCGTGTCGAGAATGACGGCGTTGCCACCCTTGGCATTGAGTTCATTTACTCGGGCAAGAAGTAACTGCTCAGTTTGGAACTGCATCGAACGGTCAATGGTGAGTACCAAGTCAGTCCCCGGTCGTGCTTGCTCAACGATGCGACTCGTGCCTGGCAGGCTCCTGCCATTGAGTAATTCACGAACCACTGAACCATCGTGACCGCTGAGCACTTTGTCATATTGCAGTTCGAGTCCAGTTGAACCGACTCCGAAGGGATCGGTACGACCAATGATGTTCGTTGCGAGTCCGCCTGCGACTTGAATCCGCTGGGGCTCAGAGATGCCGTTGACCCCTGCCAGATTCAAAGACAAAATTGCGTCTGCCACATCCTGATTAACAAATCGTTGCACGTACACAAAGGAAGTTGCCTTCTTCGCTAATTTATTTGCCAATTCCATTTCGACTGAAGCATCAAACCCGAGCATCTGCCCGAGTAGATGCGCTGTCGCAGCAGGATCGATGACGGCGCGTGGATCAGCGTAGAGAGATAGGGCTGGGAGCGTGACGGCCATCTCGTTTCCATCTCGATCGAATATTGTCCCGCGAGCGGCCTGAATTTTTGTCGTTGATTCTCGTTGAGCAACACCATCAGCTTGCAGTCCGCTTCCATGGGCCACTTGAATGTATGCGCTCTTACCCATCAACGAAACCAACAGCGCAAGTGCAACTCCGGCCATCCAACGAAAGCGACGACGAGTTGAACCAACATTCCAGATCCGATCATGATGCTGACTACTCGAGTCCGACTTTTTGTCGGCCACCCGACGGCGGGAACTCTGTTGTTGACGTGCCGCTGAAGTTGATCGTTGAGTAGACGCTTTTGTATCCTTTTTGGAATCTGTCTTTTTGGAACCAGGCTTGGCCGATGCTCGGCTTCGAGTAGAACGCGAAGACTGCACTTTGGTTCTCGTGCGAGTTGGGGGTGGTCGCCGAGTCGTCACGGGCGATCCCCAACTGTGGCTTTCACGGCACCATAGTTTTCAAATGGGTCATGAGAAATCGCCAGGATTTTCGGATCTACTCCACCAGTGGACACAAGAACAAGAGCCATCGTCATGGGATCTACGGCAGTGAAGTCAGTCCCTTGACCAGGAACCATTCCCATCGCCGTGGCCTCAGCCACTAATCGCTCGGGGTTACGCAAACTTGACCGTTCGAGGCGCAACGCGTCATAGCGCTGGCGCTCAATCGAAATCTGTGACTCCACTTTGTCGATCCCTAATTGCCTTTCAGCAATTCGTGTCTGAAAGATCACGACGACAAGCATGAAGGCGATAACAAGACCAGCCAACAAAGTTCCAATAACGACGATACGACGCGTTTTTGTTGTCACGCCAGGTAGCGAAGTAACCCGCCTGAGTCGGGGGGGTTTGGCATCTTGACGTTGTTTCGCCGTCCGAGTCGTGACCTTTTTTGGCGCGACGCGCTGCGCCGGCTTTACTGCAGGCGAACGCTTTTGTGGAACGCTGAGCGCACGAGCCATTAGATGACCTCAACGACTCGTAAACGCGCCGATGTACAGCGCGGATTCATGATCTGCTCATCAGCCGATGGTTTGGCGGCAGAGCGCACCAAGCGCACCGTACTGACAGCGCCGCAACCACAGGGTAAATGAACTGGACATTCACAACCGCCCGTGGCATGTTGTCGAAACCTTGATTTGACGATGCGGTCCTCGCCCGAGTGATACGACAAAACAGCAACTCGCCCACCACTTTGGGTCCGACGAATGGCCGAGTCCAAAGCATCAGGAAGAATCTCGAGTTCTTTGTTGAGAGCAATCCTCAGTGCTTGAAAAGTCCGCTTGGCAGGGTGTCCGCCACGCCGGCGAGCAGGTGCGGGTATCGACGAGGCGACAATGTCAGCCAATTCAATTGTTGTTTGAATTGGTCGGGCCGCAATGATCGCTCGAGCGATACGCCCAGCGAAGCGTTCATCTGAGTAATCGCGAAGGATTCGCGCCAACTCTTGCTCTGTGGCGGTATTGACGATGTCAGATACGGTCGTGACTTCAGTCGTGTCCATGCGCATATCCAACATGGCCTCTTGGCGGTAGGAAAAACCTCGGTCACCAGCGTCAAGTTGATGCGAAGAGACCCCAAGATCAAATAAGGCTCCCGAAAGCTCGGCGATTCCCGCCTGATCCATCGCTGCATCTAGATCGTCAAATCGACGATGTTGCATCACAACTCGTCCAACGAAAGTTGCCAAGCGTTCTTGCGACACAGATAGCGCAACTGGATCACGATCAAGACCCAAAACCTTGAGCCCACCGTGGGCGGTTAAAAGAGCAGTGGCGTGGCCCGCTCCGCCCAAAGTGGCGTCAAGCACAAAACCATCGGGAACATGAGCGAAAATCTCTGTGATCTCGCGGAGCATGACTGGTTGGTGCTCAAAAATCGGCAGGGATGCGTCGATCATTCTTCATCGCCACCGATGGCCTGCTGCCCCGCGTTGAGCATGCGCTCGAAACGCGCTGGCTCCCAGATTTCAACCGAGTCAAAGGCTCCCGACACCACAACCTTGGCACCGACGCTCAGGCCGGCGTATTGACGCAAATTCTCGTCAATGGTGATTCGTCCTTGCGCATCAACTTGAACTTCAATCATGTTCACGGCCAATGCGCGCAATTCGGCCCGTGTTCGCTCACCTTTTTTCACTGCGGCGGTCATTTCTTCAGCACGTAACTTTGACTCGGCGTCGGTCACCACTCCAATGCACTTGTCATCGCCGAGCAAGAGATAGCAGCGAGGTTCGAGTCGGTTTCGAAAGGTCGCCGGAAGAGCAACGCGACCTTTGGGGTCGAGCTGTCGCTCAAAACGTCCGACAAAACCGTCCAATTTGCTGCCTCTCACTGTGTTTCAGATATCTGACGGGGTGGTTTCTGCCTCCACCTCATCCCTATTTCCTCCACTCTGTACCCCACAGACCCCCTTTGTCAACCATATTTCCCCTATTCGCGCCACTTTTTCTATTTTTTTTTTGACTGTCAGGCCGATACATCGACTTTTTGGGGGATTTTCGGTGATTCCTTGAGAAATTCGGAAATGTCCTCAAGGTTTCTCCCCCAACCTGCCGATACCTCTGCGTGCCAATAAAGACCGCCCACTCGCAGAACAGTGCCCCTCGGCGCCCAGTTCGCCAGATCTGGTTTTTTAGCGCGGCCATGCTCGTCTCTGTTTTGGTTTTCAATCCCGTGGCAAATGCCCAGTCCGTCCAGTCCTCCCAGACGGGTAGAAATTCCCAAGGCCCACTTTCCCTTCAATCCAGTTTGAAATTTGGAGCTAAGGGATCAGCGGTTGTTGCCCTTCAACAGGCGCTGATCACCCGCGGCGTGGCCGTCGCTGGTGGCGCTGATGGCATCTTCGGCAAAGTGACCCGCAAGGCTCTGAAAACTTTCCAATCCAACAACGAATTGATCCCCGATGGACAACTCAATTCAACAACTGCTTATTTACTGGGACTTGGACCAATCCCAACGTTGCCGCAGCGCGGACAACGCGGAATCGCAGTCGCCCAACTCCAGCAGGCACTTATTAATTCATCAATTTCTGTCAAGGGAGGCGCAGACGGAATTTTTGGCGGCGCAACAGCGGCGGCAATTACAGCATTCCAAACATCCCATGGGATCAAAGTCACCGGTGTCGTGAACCTCACGACTGCTATCGCTCTCGGCCTCGTTCCCGGAAGCCAACCCCTCAGTATCCAACCCACGACAACGACAACTGTCGCAACAACAACAACGACTGTAGCGCCGACAACGACAACGACTGTGCCGATCGTTGCCGTATTCGCCGCTGTGGGTCAAACAGGGGAAAACGTCAAGACTCTCCAGAAAGCTTTGCTGACCTCTGGTGTCGCTCTTCAAGGCGGAGCGGATGGCAAGTTTGGATCTGCCACGACGGCCGCCATCAAGGAATTTCAAACTGCATTACGAATTGCCTCGACGGGCATTGTTGATCAACTCACTGCTCAACTTCTTGGACTTGTGGCTGGACCTGCTCTCCCGAAATTGGGTGACTCTGGTTCATCTGTAGCAACGATGCAAACACTCCTGATCAGGGCCGCGTTCACAATTCCTGGTGGCGCCGACGGGACGTTTGGACCTAAAACACAAAAGGCAATTGCCGCATATCAAACGACTCAGGGTTTTGCTACGACCGGAATCGTCGATCTCCTGACCGCCCTCGCTCTCGGAGTTATTCCAGGACGGATCGTTACCAGTGTCCCAACGACGAGCACATCAGTGCCTCCAACTACGGCGCCACCTGCGCTACCTGCAATGAAAGTCGCTGTCTTCCCGGTTCTCGGGCCATGCTGGTTCGGCGACACATGGCTGGCACCCCGTTCTGGTGGTCGTCAGCATCAAGGTGTTGACATCATCGCCAAGTCCGGCACGCCGCTCTACGCTGCCAACAACGGAAGAATTTCACGCCAATCTTTTGACCGTGTCGGATCCTTAGGGGGCAACACAATCACCCTCACCGCGGCTGATGGAACGTACTTCTACTACGCTCACCTCTCCACCTTCGCCGATGGCATCGCTGTCGGATCCGAAGTCGTGGCCGGACAAGTCATTGGATATGTCGGCAATACCGGTAGCAGTTCAACACCCCACTTACACTTCGAATATCACCCCTACGGTGGGGCCGCAGTCAACCCGTATCCCCCAGTCAAAGCCATTGACGGATGCAAGATCACGACTCCCCCGACGACTATTCCTCCGACGACAACTATTGCCCCTTGATAGTGAGTTTTTCTTTTAGTGCATCAAACAGTGTTTGCCCCACGAGATGAGCATCAAGGGAAATGTCGCTACCACATTGAAAAATGTCCTCAAGATTCGGTTTGGGCACATTGAGTAGAGCCAACAAAATCTCTGGTCTCCAAGCAAGGGATACAACTATTTGAAAGCGCACCCACTCGCGAGTTCTGCGCTGACTGATGCCGACGACCTTACGCCCATTGGCCGTGAATACTTCTCCCGGACCCCGACCTGCAAAACAAATAAGCGTTGACCAGTCAGTTTTCTCCATCGCTGTTTCATGAAGAGTCAGATCAGCCACGCCAAGATCGATCAGAACTTGTTGAAACAACTTCCCTAACCACAACGGAGCCTGACCAATATCGCTGACTGACAGTTCGTGTGTAGCAGGCAGCACAACATCAATCCATACTGTTGTCTCGCTTGAGAGCAGTACTGCCCCGCCGCCACTGCGACGCTTCACTATTTCAATGCCACGTTTGCGACATTCCGTTGAATCGACAATTGAAAGATTCTGCGTCGATCCCAAGACCAATGCCGATTGTGTCGGTGTGAACCACCAGATATGAGGATGAGGATCAGTCGGCAATGGTCGAGCGTGAAAATCGACTGCCGAGCCAACGACAATCTCGGTCACAATGCCAGTCATAACTGCGCCAGATATGGCTTCCAAAGATCAGGCACACTTCCCGCAGCAACGGTCACCCACGCTAATTCCTTTGGAATCAAAGGTGTTTTCGCCAATTTCATTCCAGCCTCATCGGGAGTCCGATCTCGCTTACCAAGATTGCATTTGCGACAGGCGGCAACCACATTTTCCCAAATATGCAGACCCCCTCGCGAACGGGGCATGACATGATCAAGTGAATCGGCTATTCCAGCGCAGTACTGACAGCGATTGTCATCCCGTGCGAAAACAGCGCGTCGCGATAACGAGGTACGACGGTGATACGGCACCTTGACTACATAGCGCAGACGAATGACCGATGGATTTGGCAAAGACAATCGCTCCGAACGAAGAAAACTTTCATCGTGCTCAATGAGGTCAGCCTTATCGCCCAGGACAAGGCAAATAGCGCGACGCGACGACACCACACTCAACGGCTCATAAGTTGCGTTTAGAACGAGGGCACTTTGCATCAGAACTCAATGACCTTGCGCACAATGAAAAAAGAAAAAATTCACGACCGCGCATCCCAGTCGCGCACCCAACGCAAATACCTCAGGACATCAGGCAAGTTTGCCTGCGGCGAGTGACCGCCGTATTGCGTCTCAAGACGAAACTTCAGGTAGTCCTTTCGAGGAATTGGCACATACGGCCAATGAGCCCACCACCGCTCGGGAATCATCCGAGTACCGACGCTGAGCGCTATGAGCCAATAATGCGGGCGCAGCAAGAGCCCGAAAATGATCATCATCATGCTCTGCGTGCGGCGGAAAATAGCCATACCTAGCGCGGTTCTTTTGGAAGTCCAAGCACCATTTCACCAATGATATTCGACTGAACTTGTGAGGATCCTGCGTAAATAGTTCCTGCCCGAGCATTGAGAAATGCACCAGTCCAACTGGCGCTTGAGTTCGGAGCACTGCGATCATCGGGTTGGAAAGCATTTAATGGTTGGCGTCCCTCAGGACACATCGCCGCTGCGCCAAGAATTTCTAGAGATATCTCGGTCACTGCCTGATGATATTCACTCCAATAGCGCTTAAAGATTCCACCATCTGGGCCCGGATGACCGCCCTTTAAAAATTTAGTCAGCGTTCGCAAACCGAGATAACGCATGATTTGCACCTGCGAATAAGCCCATGCCAACTTCTGGCGCATCCGTGGATCTTGGTCGACTCCGTATTCTTTGGCCAACAACAATAAACGATCCAGTTCAGCCTGGAAACGAACCGGCACAGTAGCTGCACCTTCACCACGTTCGTATCCCAACAATGTCATCGCTACTGCCCAGCCATTATTCAGTCCACCGATGACATTTTCTTTCGGGCACACCGCATCGGTGTAGAAAACCTCGTTGAATTCGCTGTCACCGTTGATCATTTTTATGGGGCGAACTTCAATTCCTGGCTGACGCATATCGACGAGAAGAAAGGAGATCCCCTTATGCTTCGGACTGTCTGGGTCGGTGCGTGCCAAAGTAAAAATGTGATCAGCCAAATGTCCTGCTGATGTCCAAATCTTTTGACCATTGAGGATCCACTGATCTCCGTCAAGAGTGGCCCGAAGCCCCAAACTTCCTAAATCGCTTCCTGCATTGGGTTCGCTATAACCCTGGCACCAGATATCTTCGTTCGACAAAATCCGCGGCAGGTAATGCTCTTTTTGCTCCTCGGTGCCCCAGGCCAGCAGAGTATTGCCGAGCATCGTGATACCAAAAGCATCGTTACTTCCACCCGTCGGCACACCGGCCTTGGCGAATTCCTCTGCCAAAATCACCTGCTCAAGAGCCGACATTCCGCCGCCGCCATACATCGCTGGCCAACCGGGGGCTAAATAGCGCTGGTGATAGAGAATCTTGCGCCACTCGGTGACCCACGCTTGTGCTTCATCGGCGGGCAAGGTGCCGATGCCCTGCCAATCATCGGACAGATTGGCCTTCAAAAATGACTTTACTTGGTCTCGAAAAACCTCTACTTCGGAGTCGTACATCGGTCGCATAGGTGTGAACTTAGTCGCGATGCTCAGGTTTCGCCGATCTTGCGTCGCGCAATTGCTGCCGCACCGATCAAAGCAGAGCTGTCACCGAGTCCCACTGGGACAATATCCGCCCCAGCCAAGAAGGACAGTTTGGATCGCAAGACGAATTCGCTGTTGGCCGCCTGAAAAAATGCTTCTCCCCATCCGAGTGCGACACTGCCTCCCACAACGACCCGCGAAATATCGGCAACTGCCGCCACGCTGGCACATGCACGACCTAAAAGTTGTCCACTCCGTTGCACCACATTGGCGGGCGCGTACATTGGGTCACGACCAGTCTGTAGAAGAATGGCGGGCCCTGAGATATACGCCTCAAGACACCCAAAACCGCCACACAAACAGGCGCGCCCATCGGGTTCAACAATGATGTGACCAATATGCCCAGCATTACCTTGACGCCCATCGAGAAGTTGTGAGTCGAGCACTAATCCTGCTCCCACCCCAGTACCGACGACCACTGCCATGAAGTTCTGTAGGTGCGCCGTAGCCCCCATCCAACCCTCAGAGAGAGCCAATGCTTTGGCATCGTTATCCACGAAAGTTGGCAGAGCAGTGATGTCAGCCACCATCGATCGCAACTCGAAGTCACGCCATGCCGCAATGTGCAACGGCGATACCTTCTCGCCGTTGGGGGTCATCGGCCCACCGCATGCCACACCGCATGCCAGCAACGCAACGTCTGAAATTGAAGCCTGAACTCTTTTGATCAGATTTGCCAAAGTTGTCCACGGGTCACGCGCTGGCGTCGGCACCCGATCTCTCAGAATGATCTTCCCATCAAGGTTTACGACCGCCGCCGCCAACTTGGTTCCCCCAATATCAACGGCCAAAATTGCGGCAACTTTTTCTTGCTCGTTGACGACGCCTAACACTGTTGACACGTATTCCTCGACACAACTATTCAGTGTCAGTATTAAGGAAGTCGACGACCCGCAGAAGCTCGCGCTTTGCGAATCGCTCCCGCAACATCTTGAAGTCCCGCTTTACCCATTGCCCGCGCATTTCGTTCAATGACGGCCGTCAGCGCCAACATCGCCACAAAGGCGACGAAGGCGGCCATGAAGTGCACTTGTAAAAGGGCGACAAGGAGTACCAGTCCGATAACTAATCCAAAGATCGCTCGACGGACAGTTCGCGCCGAATGGGAGTACAAACCGGACGGGGACACTGCTTGAGCAAACTTTGAGTCATTTTGTAGTTCTTGTTCGATTTGTCGCAGTATGCGCTGTTCATCATCTGACAAAGACATGGGGTCACCTCCTGGTTATTGCTGAAATCTCACTGAGTAGACCTCTAGTCTTACAGCCCCGCCACCTGAAATCAAAGCATGGGCAATCATTTCGCGTCATTGCCGTTCGGCCCCCATGGTGATTCTCCAAGTTTGCGTCTGTCGGGTCGCGCAAGCGCGCTGAATGGGTTGATCGCATCGCGTCCAAACCTTTTTCGTATCTCATCAATTGCCGCACTTGCCGAACTCCATTGACCATCAATGTCAGCCGCCGTCTGACTCCCAGCCGAATCGCTCTCTTGAGCGAGCGCATCAAACCCAAGCAATGAAAGTTGCTCAACTGGTTCCACCAAACCACTCACGCTAAAACCAATCAGGCGCACTCCGACGGAGGGATCGATGAGTTCCAACACCGACTCCAAGGCCTTGACCATCGCTGGCGCCGAGGACAGGGATGACCCTGGAGTCGTTGAACGAGTAATCGTCTCAAAGTTCGCATAGCGGATCTTTAATGTCAAAGTGCGAGCTGCGCAGCCGTGAGCACGCAAGCGACTAGCGACTGCATCAGCCAGTCGCACAACCTCACGGCGCATAGCATCGCGCTCAGTGATGTCATGAGAGAAGGTCTCTTCATGACCAATAGATTTCAGATCTCGCTCAACTTCAACAGGGCGCTCATCAACTCCTTGGGCTAACGCAAACAAATGGCGGCCATGCGACTTTCCTAGCGCATGTTCCAAATTCGCTGCGCCCAGAGTGATCAAATCGCCGACAACAGCGATTCCAAGTCGTTCCAATTTTGCCAAGGTTGCTGGGCCCACACCCCATAAGGATTTCACTGGCAAGGGATGCAAAAATTCCAATTCGTGACCAGGTGTGATGCACAACACTCCATGACCGGCTTCGATGCCCGCTGCCGTCGGTATCGGCTTGGCTTTTTTTGAGGCCAACTTGGCAATGAATTTTGAACTAGCAACCCCTACTGCGCAAGCAAGATCAAGTTCCTCGACAATCTGTTGTTTGATTTTCCAACCGATCATCGTGCCATCACCAAAAAGATTGACTGAGCCGGTTACATCAAGAAATGCCTCATCAAGACCTATCGGCTCAATGAACGGGGTGTACCTACCAAAAATTTCGTGTACCTGAGTGCTGACCGACGAATATTCTGCGTAGTCACCGGCAAGAAAAACTGCATCTGGACACAGTCGCCGAGCTTTTGCAGAAGCCATCGCTGAGAACACTCCATATCGGCGGGCTTCATAGTTCGCCGCCGCCACTACTCCTCGTGCCCCCGAACCACCTACGACAACTGGTCGGCCCGCTAGCTCTGGATGCCGTCGCATTTCTACGGAGACAAAAAATGCGTCCATATCGACGTGAAGAATGGTTCGAGTTGAAGATGGCGAGCGGTCCACTGCAGGTATCACCGACGTCGACGGCGGTGCCACAGTCGATCCCTGAACCACAACTGCGTGACAAGCGTGAAAGCCTCACCAATAATGTGATGATTCAGTTTCGATTCGCCAACAACGCGGTCTGTGAACAAGATAGGGACTTCGATCATGCGTGCGCCACTTCGCACCGCGCGATGGGTCATTTCAATTTGGAATCCGTAACCCTCAGCTTGCACGGTGGAAAAATCCATCTTCTGCAAAACCGAGGCCGAATAGGCCCGGTATCCACTGGTGGCGTCATTGATCGCCAAGCCCAACATGCCTGCTGCGAATCGATTCCCCCAGCGTGAGAGAAAACGCCGTAAAGGTGGCCAATTGTCGATCTGACCACCCGGCGTGTAGCGACTTCCTAGGGCGGCATCAGCACCCATCTCGACGGCTGAGACAATCGCTGGCAAATACATCGGATCATGGGATAGATCAGCGTCCATCTGAACGCAGATCTCTGCACCCATTGACAAGGCTGTCGTAAATCCCGCACGATAAGCCGCCCCTAAACCTGTCTTAGCAGAGCGATGCAGAACACTGACCTCACCTAAGCCGTCTGTTTGATGAGAATACTGATAGCGCTCAACAATGTCACCTGTGCCATCAGGACTGTCATCATCAACTACCAGCAATCTGGCCTGCGGGAGGGCGGCACGAACTCCATTGAGAACTTTCTCGATGTTTCCAGCCTCGTTATAGGTGGGGATCACCACAACTATTTGACGGGTAAACAAACCTTGACTCACGTTGTGAGCCTACGATGTTTACGTGCCCGAAGAACGACCACTCTCAGCCCTGCCGTCTCGTGGCGCCCGCTCGGCCGCCTTTATCTCCATTATTTTCGGGGGCCTCATCGGCTCATTGATCGGTTACGCCCTCGTTGACATTCAATACGACGGGCAAAGTTCACTACCACTCGGACTCGGGCTATTGATCGGCGCAGTCTTGACCTCAGGTGGCACTTCAATCGTCGCTGTTCTTAGCCTGAGGGCGCTCGGCGAGTGGCGCGATCTCTCTGACCGCGCATAATTATTTATGTCTCCTATCGCGCCGCACAATGCTCTTGAGTTGATGAATATCGCTGCCAGCATTGCGCGCCAGGCAGGTGATCTTGTCGCCACTGGACGCGTCCGAGGAACAGGCAACGTTGATATCAAATCCTCGCCCACCGATGTCGTCACTCAGTGGGATCAAGCAAGTGAAAGTCTTATTGTTGAGCGACTAGGACACTTACGCCCCGACGACTCGGTGCTCGGTGAAGAAGGAACTCAGACACCCGGCACATCAGGCATTACTTGGTTAGTTGATCCCATTGACGGCACGACGAATTTTTTATACAACCTTTCTGGCTATGCCGTCTCCATCGCCGCCACCGACGAGGCTGGAACTTTGGCTGCTGCGGTCTATCTACCCGTCACCCGCGAACTTTTTGTCGCCGCTCGAAGTCATGGGGCATGGCTCGGTGCACGGAAATTAAAATGTTCACCCTGCCACGACCTCAGCATGGCGCTGATTGGAACCGGGTTCTCCTATTCGTCACAACGCCGTGATGCGCAAGGCACGCGGATAGCGAAAATACTCCCCCAGGTTCGCGACATCAGGCGATGTGGTGCCGCCGCGGCAGACCTGTGCTACGTAGCCGATGGTCGCCTTGACGCCTATTTCGAAGAGTTTCTGCAACCATGGGACTTAGCCGCAGGCCTACTCATCGCCAACGAGGCTGGGGCCGTCTCCTCTGATTTCTCAGGTTCCCCTATTCGATCTGAGCAAACACTGCTCAGCACTCCCGGCATTCACCAAGCCATTTTGGCGATTCTTGCCTCGTAAAGATAAAAAACAATTCCAGTTAGCCAACTACTACCCCTTCCATCAGGCAAGATGGAAGCGTGGGAACCAGAATTCTGGCTGTAGAAGATGACGAGCGGATACGCGCTGCAGTCAAATTGGCTTTAGAAGATGAAGGCTGGACTGTTGATGAGGCCGCAAGCGGTGAAGAAGCCGTCATTTTGTTCTTACGCCAACCAGCCGATGTCGTACTGATTGACATCATGTTGCCCGGTATTGACGGCTTTGAACTGTGTCGAACAATCCGTCGCCACAGCGATGTGCCCATTGTGATGGTCACCGCCAGATCCGACACTCATGATGTTGTCGCTGGTCTCGAGGCAGGTGCTGATGACTATCTCACCAAACCATTCGCCCCTAAAGAGTTATCGGCGCGCATCCGTGCGTTGCTACGACGGGCTCGCCCTGCGCATCCTGCTCACCCGAAACTCGTCTTTGGCGACCTCGAGATCATTCCCGACGAAGGCAAAGTCTTACGAGATGGCATAGAACTTGGTCTCACAAAAACTGAGTTTCGACTGCTCTGTGAACTCGCCCAAAATCCTGGTCGTGTTTTCAGTCGCGAACAACTGCTTGACGATGTCTGGGGCTACGGATATTTCGGCGATGGTCGTTTAGTTGATGTGCACATTCGTCGACTGCGCACAAAAGTAGAAAAAGACCCCGCCAACCCTCGTCACGTGGTGACTGTTCGCGGTCTCGGTTATCGACTTCAGGCCTGATTCTTCATGGCCAAAAAATCTGTCATCTCTGAGCCAGTCAGTGGGAAGTCGCCGAAAGTTCATCGAACACAGCGCACTCGCCCACGATTACTCAAACCCATAGGATTGCGCTCGCGGATTCTGATTACTTTCGGTTTAGGGAGTTTTGCCCTATCGCTTTTCCTTGCTCTAGCGACATACAATTTCACCCGTTCGAACTTGGTTGAAGACCGCGAAAAAAATGTCATCGAGCAGGCTTATGAAAATGCCGCTCAATTAGCCATTGATCTTCGCTCAAATCCGTCAAATACCCAGACGGTTATCGAACGTCTCACAGCCAATCGCCCTTTGTTGTATTTCCGTGGCACATGGACAGGTGATAACGCGCGCTTTTCATCCAATGTCATTGATCGAGACATGCTCGTGGCAATCATCGACAACCGAGAACCGCGGACCATGCGCATTGAAGTTGACAAGGAATTGGTCTTGGCAATTGGCATCCCCTTGGATTCAGCGGACGCTGCTTATTTCGAATTTCCCTCAATGCAAGACGTGCGTTCAACCCTCAACAGCATCAATCTCGCCCTCACCTTGGCCGCAATCATCACCACTCTCCTAGGTGTTTTTCTGGGTGCAATCGTTGCCTCTCGCGCCGTTCGACCGCTCACCGCAGCAAGTCAGGCGGCCCAAGCAATCGCAGGGGGGCGTCTTGACACTCGACTTGAAGAAACAGACGATCCGGATTTGTCAGCCCTCACCTCTTCCTTCAACGACATGGCTGCTGCTCTCGAATTACGTGTGGAGCGCGACACTCGCTTTACATCTGATGTCAGTCACGAATTGCGTTCACCATTAATGACCCTCGCTGCATCTGTTGAAGTCATGCACGCTCGTCGCGAAGAGATGCCCGAACGCGCCCAAGTTGCTCTCGATCTTCTCATCGCTGACGTGGCACGTTTCCAAGGGCTGGTTGAGGATCTCCTGGAGATTTCGCGCTTTGATGCAGGGGCCATTCGACTGAACGTTGAGGAGTTGCTCGTGGGTGAATTCGTCCGCCAGGCCGTCGCTATCAGCAGTCTCCCGGCCACAAGCGTCTTGGTCTCTTCAACAGCCGATCAAATCATCATTCGCGGTGACCGTCGACGGCTCGCACGCGTCATCGCCAACCTTGTTGATAATGGTCGCGCTTACGGGGGTGGAGAACTGGAGATCTCCGTCTTCGTGCCAGATGATGAGGATCCACCATCGCAGGTATGGATCACTGTGGAAGATCACGGTCTCGGCGTGCCTCTTGAAGAACGCGATCTCATCTTTGAACGCTTCGCGCGAGGCGTTGTCGCAGGAAGACGAAGCGGATCTGACGGCGCTGGCTTGGGTCTGTCTCTCGTGGACGAACACGTCAAACTTCACCGTGGACGAGTGTGGGTTGAAGAGCGACACGACGGTAGCGAAGGCGCCTGCTTTATCATTGAACTACCAGCGGAGAGGGTTTAGCACTATGCGCACGCGCCGTCCGGTTTTTCTTGCGAGCCTGATGCTCATACTTGGTGCCGGTTGTTCGTATGGGGCCCAAGATTCTTCGCAAGTCATTGGACGCGATCTGCAAAGCGACATGAACGAGCAGTCACCTTCCGCTTCAAGCGAATCGGGCGTTGGGCGCATCTACTTACAACGCACCGATAATGAGAGCACTCAACGCTTGGTTGTGGTTCAACGTGATGTTCTCAATGAACCGCCCCAGATCATCAAGGCCCTGTTTGATGGCCCGACGACCAGTGAACAAGATGAGAGTTTGCGATCAGCCATACCGCAAGGTACGAAACTCATTTCTGCGCGCTATGTGGCAACAGACATCGTCAAGATTGATATTTCAGAAAATATCTTTCAGGCCACAGGTGATGACTTAGTTTCCGCTGTGGCCCAGATTGTTCTGACACTCAGCGAAATTCAGGGCGTCGAACGAATCCTTCTTGTTGTACAAGGCCAAACCCAAGAATGGCCACGAGGCGACGGATCACTCACATCGGAACCACTGACATCTTTTGATTATCCCGGGCGCGCCGCCAGTAGTCAGCCTGCCTTCCCCACCATCGTCGATCCACTTCTCTAACATTCCTTCTAGGATCTGACCTAGCCAAAAAAGACATCGCCGATTTCGTGGAAGAGTTCGAGGTCAACGGTTCGGATCTTGCCCACTATGTCGCTCAACGGAACACGACTGATTTTTGTGGCATCAAGCGCCACCATGTATCCAAATGCTCCTTCGTGGACGGCGTCAACTGCAGCCAAACCAAAGCGAGTGCACAAAATACGATCGAAAGCAGTTGGCGTACCGCCCCTTTGCACATGACCGATTTGTACAACGCGGGCTTCAAACCCTGTGCGCTTTTCAATTTCTTCAGCAATTCCGACACATATGCCGCCATAACGCGGTCGCCCGAGATGATCAGTGGCGTAGTCAATAGGAGTCATCGTTCCGACTATGGGCTGTGCCCCCTCGGCGACAACGACGATTGATGCAAAGCGTCCGCCTTGATGACGACTTGCGACTTCGGCACAGACTTCGGCGATGTCAAAAGGTTCTTCGGGTATCAAGATGACGGTTGCACCTCCAGCGAGACCGGCATACACCGCAATCCATCCCGTATCTCGACCCATCAACTCAACGACCATGACACGATCATGACTTTCGGCCGTGGTGTGAAGTCGATCAATTGCATCCGTGGCGATCTGTACCGCAGTGTGAAATCCAAAAGAGAGTTCAGTTCCAAAAACATCATTGTCAATTGTTTTCGGGACACCAATAATTGGCAAATGAGTTTCGGCAAATAACAAAGAGGAGACAGTCAGTGAACCATTTCCACCAATCACGATTAAGGCATCAAGACGCTGTTCACGAAAGCATTTCTGTACTTGTTGAACTCCATCTTTCGAATCGTATGGGCTTCCACGTCGGGTGCCGAGAATCGTTCCACCGCGTGGCAATAAGCCGCGCACAGCCGATGCGGGCAACTCGATGAAGCGCTGCGCCATGACCCCATCCCAAGAATCTAGGAATCCAATGAACTCGTCACCATAAACTGCATCCCCTTTTCGCACAATGGCACGAATGACAGCATTAAGTCCGGGGCAATCTCCACCGCCAGTCATGATTCCAATGCGCATCATGTCAGCCTAGACATGAAACAATGGGGAGATGGCTTGGGATTCGTCGAGAACTGTTAACTGGCAAAGGCTGATCCGTGAATGGCTGGTGTACGTCGGTGTTATGGCCGTCATATTCGCAATTTTTCTACGCGATAAGGTGACCACTGGATCAGTCGTTGGGCTCCTGGCATCGCTGCCAATGTATTTATTGTTCGGTTGGGTTTTGGCCAAGATCGGATATCAACGTCAGACATATCGGGCCTTACGTGAGCAAACACTGGCTCGCAAGAATGCTGTTCCGTCTGCCCCTGTGACGCGCTCAAAGCCGGCAGCCACGCGACGTACAAGTTCTGGACCATCCTCGCGACGTCCGACTAACAAGCCAAAGAAGCGCTAGTCGTGGCGGAGGCCGAGCCGTATGTCCTAGCGATTGATGCTGGTACGACGGGAGTTCGTTGCCGCGCAGTGTTTCAAGATGATCGACCAAGCATCGCCTCCTACCAAGAATTCACGCAGTACTTCCCCGAACCAGGCTGGGTAGAACACGATGCTGAAGAAATTTGGCGAGCAGTCGTGGCCACTTTCAATGACGTCGTGAAACAGGCTGGTCTTCCGCGTGCGATCGGTATTACTAATCAACGCGAGACGGTCGTCGCGTGGAATCGCCGCACTGGAGAAATGTACGGTCGAGCAATCGTTTGGCAAGACCGCCGCACCGCTCAACACTGTCAAGATCTTGACCATGCCGGCCATCTTGCGACCGTGCGTGCCCTCACAGGTCTTGTCCTCGACCCGTACTTTTCAGGCACGAAGATGTCATGGATGTTGCAACACGGGGTTCCCAAGTCCCCCGATCTTGCTCTGGCGACGATTGACACCTGGCTACTTTGGAAGTTGACCGATGGTGCAGTATTCGCAACTGATCCCTCTAACGCCAGCCGCACCATGCTGTTTGATATCACGACCCTCACATGGAGTCCAACGATGAGTGAGATTCTCGGAGTTCCACTTGAGTATTTGGCTGAGGTCAGACCCTCTAGCGGCCGCTTCGGCATCACCGCCACCTCAGAACTTCCCCTCGGCATCGCAATCTCAGGAATTGCCGGCGATCAACAAGCAGCACTTTTTGGACAAGCATGTTTCGACAATGGGATGGCTAAAAATACTTACGGCACCGGCAGTTTCATCCTCATGAATGTCGGAGATTCCTGTCCTCCTGCATCACAAGGCCTTCTGACCACAGTGGCCTGGTCGATCAAAAATAGCGATGGCACAGTGACCACTGCTTACGCCCTTGAGGGAGCAATCTTTGTGACTGGAGCGGCGGTGCAATGGTTGCGCGATGCTCTCGGGATCATTTCGTCATCCGATGAAATCGGTCCTCTCGCCGAATCGGTAGCCGATAACGGTGGGGTCTTTGTCGTGCCAGCATTCACAGGGCTGGGAAGCCCTTGGTGGGATCCATATGCCAGAGGAACCGTCGTGGGAATTACTCGTGGCACTACTCGGGCTCATATTGCGCGTGCAATTGTTGAAGCAATGGCCCTCCAAACACGTGATGCTATTGAAGCCATGAGCGCTGCGAGTGGTCAAACGATCGCTGAACTACGCGTTGACGGAGGAGCATCGGTGATGAATCTTCTTCTAGACATCCAAGCCGACCAACTTGGTATTCCCGTACGTCGTCCAGTCGATCAAGAGACCACCGCCCTTGGTGCGGCCTTTTTGGCTGGTCTCGCCGAAAATGTTTGGCCGTCCATTGATGCTTTGAGGACACGTTGGAAGACCGATCTCTTGGTCACTCCACATGACCCCGAGTCTGGCGAACGCAAAGCTGCTGATATCTTGCACGCCACGTGGCTACGCGCTGTGCAACGTTCTCTGCATTGGGCTGAGCATTAGCTCTTCAGTCAAAACCGACAAAAGCAGAACTGACAATACGCGCAATTAACGTGACGTGTTGGCGCTCACGCAAACGAAAGGCCCCGCGAATGCGACCGATCACTATCACTGCATCCAAAAGATCTAACGGTGCCCAAGCAATGTCTGCTGGTGTATGTTCGTGAGCAGCGTCACCGGCAAGATGAGTTGTGCCCGCCAAAAATGCGATCACCCATGGCAAGTCTGGGACATCGCCTGATACTGCTAAAGGAATTGCAGTGTCCCTTCGCATGATCGTGCACCAATCAGATTCCAGCATCTCGCGCACCAACTCGCAGGTCGCTTCGAGACGTTCATCTCGTGGAGACTCCATGATCCGCGCCGCAGTATCAAGAGCTAAAACACTTTGGTCTGGTCGGTCAAGGGCCACGGTGTGAACATCTTCAACGGCCACTCCCTCCACCTGACTCACTTCAGCAATCAATTGCTCCATCGCATTTTCTGCGTCGGAAGGAATGACGACGATCAATTCGTCAATCGCCATACCCGCGCCACGCTCTAAAATCTCAATACCAATGACATCTCCACCGGCTTGGCCAATGGCTGCCGCGACGCGACCTAGGGTTCCGGGAAAGTCCGGTAGCCAGAGTCGAAGCACGTAGGTTTGCACGTCAGCAGGCTAACCACTCTGATGTCACGAGATCGTGAACGAGAGGTGTCCTTTTAGTGTGTTTGAGTCGCCAATAGCGCAGCCCCGATAGCGCCGGCTTGCTCGCCAAAGCGCGCGACGACAACTTTGGGGTGGGGACGCAAGGTTGGTGCATACAAAATCTCGCTGAAGGCGCGCCGCACAGGGTCAAGAAATACATCTCCTGAAGCTGCTAGACCCCCACCAATGACAAACATCTCAGGGTCAAGAGCATTCGTCAGGTTGGCGAGACCGAGGGCGATCCAGTGGGCGAACTCATCGATGATCAATAAGGCTTCGGTGTCCCCCATGGTGACGGCATGAACGACATGCTCCCCACGTATCAGTTCAATCGATCCAGCGAGTTCAATAATGCACTTTTGCTTGCCGCCTTCGGCAGCCTGCCGCGCAATGTGAGCCAATCCATTGCCCGAGGCGTAACGCTCCCAACAACCTCGGCGACCGCACGGACACAAAGGGCCATCAGGTTCGACGATCATGTGTCCGATTTCGCCAGCGAAACCATTAGTTCCACGAATCAATTGACCGCCGGCGATAATGCCCCCGCCGTTTCCCGTTCCGAGGGCAACAACAACGACATCTTGACAACCCATTGCCGCACCAGCGGACCATTCGGCGACTGTGGCACAGGTGGCATCGTTATCCACCCAAACTTGGGTCGCCAGTCGCTCACCCAGTAAAGCCCCAATAGGGAAATCAGTAATTCCGTGCAGATTCGGCGAAGCGCGTAGAACCCCGCCGCGAGCCACAAGTCCACATATTCCTATGCCAACCGAATCAACCTCACCAAAGTCGTTGACGATTGAAACCAAAACATCAGTGAGAGCATCGGCTCCGTCTGGGGTCATTCGGCGAACTTCGTCGACAATCCGACCCTCACTCCAAACAACGCCCAAACATTTGGTCCCGCCGACATCAATGCCGACTCGCCGCGATGTGTCTACAGTCGAACTCACGGGTTCACCCCTGAGATTCAGCTTGAACCTTCAATTGCTTGACGGTATTCAAGATACGCACTTCAGCGCGTCGCTTCACGAAGCCAGGCAGCGGCACTACAAGTTCAATGGACAAGTTGTAAGTCAAGACCACCCCTCCGCTCGACTCGGGCGAAAACATAAATGCTCCATCAACGGCGCGCATAATGTCGCCCGAAACCATGTGCCACGCCAATCGCGCAGGGGCGGCACTGTAGTCATAGGACAAGGTGTAGTGCGTGCTGCGTCCAAGAGCCGAGGTACGAAATTCAACCTGCGTCGCTCGACCTTGATCATCACGGGCAAGAACAACTGCCGATTTAATATCGTGAGCCCACTCAGGGTACTGCTCAAATGCTGTTGCGATATCCCAACATTTGTCATGAGGGGCATTAATGGTGATCGTCAAAGACGCCGTGTCGGCCATTACTTAGTTCTAGCCGATCGGATCAGTGTCAGGGTGGCAAACAGCGGCCTCAGTCCCATTCTTTAGTCGGCGCGGAGCAAATTTTCCATGACTGGCCGCCCATAAACCGTTGAGTCCAAGACCCAAGATGGGCACCAGCACACCAAAAGCCAAAGTGGAACCAGGGTTGCTGCTCAGTCCATCACTGCTCGGACTGTTGGGCCGCGAGAGCGCCGTGGCCAGTGCAACCAAAACTTGTGTTGCCAAGCAGGAATGCATGGCGATTTTGACGCTTCGCGGGATGACCGGACCCATGAGGAAATACAGTTCGGCGACCGAGATCTCTTCTTGCCGACTGCGCTGCACAGCTGTCCAATAGCCCCACAGAAAAACCCCTGTCCCGATAGCAAACAGCACGAGCGCCACGACAACACCTTGCGACTTGGCGAGGCCATCAAAAACTATTGCCGCCCACAGAGCCGACACCGAAAAAATCAATGTTCCCAAAATATTGAAACGAATAATTCTGAGACCGTTCATGACCACACTCCAAAAACATTACCGAGACGCTTGGCAAGCATCTCGTACGAAAACTCGATAATCGCTCTCTGGCGCGAGGCCACACCCATCCGCTGCCGGAGTTCGGGATCGTCCAAAAGGTCAGCGATATGTTGCGCCACCGTGTTCACATCAGTGGAATCATTGACTACATAACCAGTTTCTTCATGCGCAACGGCATCGGCGGCCCCACCACTTAAACCAGCAATCTGGGCAATGCCACAGGCAGCAGCTTCGACAAAGACAATGCCGAAACCTTCTTGTTCGAGTCCTCCCCAACGATTACGACACAACATTGTGTAGACGTCCGCACAACCGTACAAACGGGGTAGATCTTCATGAGCAACTCGACCTAAAAACTTCACTGGTGCATCTAGTTCACGTGCAAGTTTTTCCAGACGTTGGCGATCTCGGCCCGAACCAGCAATGGCTAAGACAAGATGCGGACGCGACTTCTTGAGTCGCGCCACAGCACGAATGGCCGTATCAAATCCTTTGCGCGGCACCAAACGGCTAATGCCGATCACAAGTTCAGTTTCGTCACTGAAACCAAAATCTCGACGGGCCAATGATCGCTGTTCACTACTCAATGGGGTGAAGCGGTCAATGTCCACCCCTGGTGGAACAATGGTCATCGGCAATGCCCGACCAGCCGCACGTTCTGCTTCAGCTGCGGGATATTGTCCCGCGGCCACAACGTGGCGCGCTCCCCGAAGGACATGAGCAAGAACCTGTTTTGACCCTGGGATACGACCAGGCACTGTCACTTCGGCACCGTGCAATACCACGTCATAAGGCAAAGCCAAACGAGGTCCGATGATGCCGAGAGGAACAGCAGGGTCGAGTACCACCAAATCCGCTCCAACTCGCTTCGCCATTTCATTGACACGCCTCACCATCCACGGGTGGGGCAACAAAACCGGTTCCCGAGTGCGCTCAATATGAAATGGTTGAGATGCGTCAAATTCCTCTGAACCTTTATAGGGACTCGTGAGAACGGCAAAGGAATCTGCTGGTAGCCGACGCCACCATTCCCACAGCAAGGACTGAATCCCACCAATTTTTGGGGGGAAGTCATTGGTCACCAAGAGATGCTTCATAGCGTTGCCGTTCGAATAGGTACCGATGATTGATGATTCAATTCGTCCAGCACAAGACTGTCTGTGTCATGCTCGACCAGACTCACTAGGTCTTGGCGTCCCAGGCGAATCGCCGCCCATAGGGCATGAGCTCGAAGTAGAGGGTCGATGTCTCCAAGATACTTGCGCAGCATCCGCTCAACTGAATCGCCGGGATCATTGGTCATCGTCAGAGGCGCGATATTGCCCAAAATAATCAGGGCGTTGCGCCTCAACCATTTCGGATTTCGCTCAGCCAAGTACCAACTGCCGAATCGCTCCAGCAATTCTTGATCAGTGGAATCCAAGACCCCGAGAACATCGACAAAAGCCCCTGGGCCGATCGCTGGTGGCGTTGATGCGGTATGTCGGCGACCGAGTCGCACAGTGGGAGGACAACTGGTTTGACAGTCATCACAGCCATAGAGACGATCGTGCAAAGCAACTCGGAACTCACGTGGGAATACTCCAGGCTTTTGCACCAACCAAGCCAAACAGCGACGTGCATCAATGACCCCTTCAGCCACGATGGCCTGCGTTGGACAATCATCAAAACATGATCGGCATGTACCACAGCCGTCGGGAGCAGGTTGCTTGGCTGGGCTCAAAACTGCACTAGTCACTATCGACCCGAGACTGAAAAAACTTCCTGCGCCCGGCAAGAGCAAATTGGCATTCTTACCAAACCAACCCAAACCGGCACGATGAGCAACCTCGCGATCAACAATCGCATTTTCATCGGCAAACACGACAGCGCGAAATCCGTCAGCGCGCAAACGCAATGCCACCTGCTGTAGTGACTGCCGTAGCGGCGTGTAGTGGTCGGCCTGAGCATAACGAGCCACGCGTCCCACAAGTCCGCCTGGATGATCGGGTTGTTCGCTGTAATAACTCCGCGCTCCAACAATGATTGAACGAGCACCGCTGACAGAGCGGTCGGGATCAGTTGATCGACTTGGATTACGAAAAGTGAAACCCATGGTGTCGCTCAGACCGCGTTCATTGCGATCGTCAATTGCTGAACGAGCCCGATCTAAAACCGTGGCATCACAAACACCAACGCGGTCTAGACCTGCCGATGCAGCCAACTGGAACAATGACTCAAGGTACGCGGGGTCCGTCGAGTCAACAAGTATCTGATTTCGTTTAACCCGACTCACGATGACGAAGCGTAGGCACTAAACCGGCCTCTGCGAGGGCACGCATCGCTCTAATCTCTGCGATATCGAACACAATGGCCCCAGTTTGCCTATCCGAGCCACTATCTGGCTCGTCGTCACGGCATAAAAAGGTCACCACACAGTCGGCGCAGACAGCGGTCTCATGCATCACACAGGTCCCGCAGTCAATCAGTGTGGACTCCAAGGGGACGGGTATTTTTCGTGACGGGGGGTTTAGGTTGCTCATACCTTGACTGTGCCAAGGGGGTATGGCAGAGACAGCGGGGGGGGTCTTACCAGCGGTCAGCGATGACCTCAGCGGCCATCATCACGGGGAAATGCGTATTAGCACGGGGCACTTGGGGGAAAATCGACGCATCACACACCCGTAAGCCAGTGACCCCGATGACTCGACCGAAGCAATCCACCACAGATAACTCGGAGTCAGGATCTCCCATGGCACAGGTTCCTGAGGCATGGACATAATCACCTGTGTGCGCCCGCAACCATTCACCGATCGCATCGGGCGATTGATCAAGGGCTTCAACCGGCGTACCGAGATCATCAATGAACACCCCGTTGGACATATCTTTGAGCGGGGAAGATTGAAGAAGTTGACGCGCCACATTGACACCAACCATCAAGGCTTCTACATCCTGTTCATGTGACAACATCTGGAAATCAACGATTGGGTCAACTGTTGGGTCCACCGATGCCAATGTCACCTGACCGTGAGATTTCGGGTGCATTAAAGCCACAGCCAACTGACCAAATTCATTGGCCCCCTCGCCGAAATGATCAAGCGCGAGAATCTGTAAATCCGCAGGTTCAAAACCAGAACTCAATCGGGCCAAAGTGGTGGCCGCCACCGAATCTGTGGGGCATGATTCGCGTAACGCCAAAGTCAACGGTGCCGAGGCATGATCTTGTAGTCCCAGTCCAATTCCAGGGCGTTCAATCTTGCTGCGCAACAAGATGGCTGGACTGTGAATAGCACCCGCACAAATCACCGTCTCTTGAGATTCAATAAAAGTCCCGTCAGCCAAGATGACGCCAATCGCATGTGTGCCTTGCATCGCCACACGATCAACCAAGGTGTCGCAAAGAATACGAACATGACTACGTTCACGGGCACGTTCCAAATAAATATCTGAGGCTGTCACTCGACGCCCGTCCGCTGAGCGGGTCAACATCACCGGACCCACATCACGTCCAACGCCACCCAATGGAAACGGACCGCGATGCCATGTCCACCCTTCAAGGCGACACGCTTCAAACAGTGCCGCTCCAACCCGCGTGGGGCTTCCTGGATCTGCCTTTGTCAAAGGAATATCAATGCGTCGAAAATACGGTTCAACATCGCGCCACGACCATCCCTGACAGCCGAAATCACTCTCCCATGCGTCATAGTCTTCAACTTCGCCCCATAAGCCAATCATTGCGTTGACCGCCGATGAGCCTCCGATACCTCGCCCACGTGCGTATGGGCGTCGCGCTTGGCCCGCAACACGTTGTGCCTCAACTTGCGACCAAACCCGACCTGGCTCACTCATTGCAGCAAAAAATGATGGACCAGAAATGCCACTCGGTGCGGCCCCGAACCGTAGATCAGGTCCCGCCTCGATCACAAGAACTGAGCGGCCAGACTGCGAGAGCCGATCAGCCAACACACATCCAGCAGAACCTGCACCAACCACGATGACATCGGGACGCTGCAAGATGTTCATGGTTTACTGTGATTCGTCCGAACTCAAGCCATGATGCGTGGACACTGGCAAGCCAACTAGATGGGCTGAATCGTTGTAACGAATCACCCGCCAGCGTCCCGGCTTCACCAACAACAATTCTGTGATTGAGGTATTGACCGTATAAATCTCGAATACTCCAGTACCTGCAGCGCGCATTGACTGACGCAAAGCCGTGTCAACAACCCCGCCATGGCAAAAGATCACTGCGGTACCGTCGCCTAAGCGATCCACTAGCGAGCGAACAGCAGTGCCGATACGAAATTGAAATTCAGCAATCGTTTCCCCACCTGGAAATGTCATTCCAAATGGATCGTTCTCCCAATCGGGATCTCCGAATCGAGCCGTAAAGTCCGTGTACAAGAGTCCATCACATTGTGGACCCGGATCATGTTCACCAAATTCGCTGATGACTTCAATAGGTTCGGCACCGAAAGCTGGAGCGACGATTGCTGCGGTCTCTCTTGCACGCGGATAGGCGCTGGAAATCACCATGTCGGGACGAAAGTTCTCGACATCACTCCATCGCTCAAACAAGCGTTGAGATTGTTGACGACCGAGGTCTGAAAGTCCGATGCATGAACGTGGTCCACCGATCACACGATTCACTGACACTTGCGATTCACCGTGGCGGACAAAAATTAAGCGCGCCATGATCTCTTAGGCTAATTTCTCGACGAACGCTTCAAGTTGTCGCAGATTGCGGCATTCGTAGGCTCCATCGGTATGACCTGCGTACTCTCCCACGATGGAGTCACCAGTATTCCAATACGACTTTGGTTCCGGATTCAACCAATACACCTGACGCGCTTTCTTGCGCACTTCTTGAACTACCCAGGCTTGTGAGGCGTGATAGTTGTTGCGAGCATCACCCAAGAAAAGCACCGTTGTTTTTGGCCCGATACTTTTCCCGTAACGATCCCAGAAAACTTCAAAGGCGTGACCGTAATCGCTATGACCGTCAACCCACACCACGTCGGCTTCGGTGTTGACACGATGAATTGCTTCGCCGATATCTTCGGTGCCTTTGAAATACTCAGTGACTTCATCAATCCCATCAATGAACACGAAGGAACGAACCTTAGAAAACTGGTTCTGCATGGCGTACACCAACATCAAAGTGAATCGAGCAAAAGCGGCAACACTGCCAGAAATGTCGGCCACAACCATCAGTTCTGGCTTTGATGGCCGTGGTTGCTTGAACTTTGGCTCGGCAGGAATACCACCGTAAGACAGAGAGTGGCGCACAGTATTGCGAAAATCTAAGGGTCCCTTGCGACCATGACGACGCTTACGCGCCAAACGCGCAGCCAATTTACGTGTCAGTGGGTATAAGGACTTTTTCAGCAACTGCATTTCGTCGCGGCTGGCATGCATGAACTCAACATCTTCTGGCAATGGCTTACGCAATGTTTTCGCCATTGCTTCGGCACCCCGGTCAGCCACAAGACGGCGACGAATCTCGGCTTCAATCTCTTTTTTGAAGGAATCGATTCGGCTTTCGTATTCATCTTTTTCGAGGCGTTCTTCAAGAGCCGTCAGATCACTACCAGTTTCTTGTTTGCTGGCCTCCATGAGTTTTTGCAACATGTTGTCCAGATCAAGATTTCTCAGAGTGCGGTACAAGTAATACGTGCCGCCGACTGGACGACCTGGCTCCATCCCAGCAAAGCGTTGCACGGATTGTTTAGCTAAGGCACGCATCATGGCTTGGTCGCCATTCATCAAGGCTTTCATCAGCATCTGCGCTATTTCCTCGGGGGTCAGGCTGTCCATCCCGCCAGAAGACCCTTTGCCTTCGCCTTGTTGCATTTGCTCTTGCATCTCGCGCCACATCTGCTCGAGTTCGTCCTCTGTACCCTCAACGATTTTGTACTCCGGTCCGCGCAACGAGAAGTACACCTCGAATACAGTCTCAAATGATCGCCAATGGGCGCTGTTCTTGACCATCGTGGCACCTAACGCATACTTGAATGCGTCACGATCTTCAAGAGGAATGTGTCGCACCGCCTCCATGGCGTCAAGGTTCTCCGTCAGCGAGACCGGAAGCCCTGCATTGCGGAGTTCCTGGACAAAACCAGAGAGTAAGTCGAGCACGTTATGGATTCCAGTTTTCCTGGTTAAACCAGGTCGACGGAAAGTTCCTTGGAAGCCTTGGCGATATCAGACTGATACTTCAACAAAACATGCAAAGTCTCTTTAGCTGTCTGAGCATCAATTGAGTCGATATTGAGCAGCATCATGGTGCGCGCCCAGTCCAAAGTTTCGCTCACGCTCGGTGACTTTTTGAGATCCAGCAAGCGGATACTGCGAACGATACGAGCAACCTGATCAGCTAAATGCTCGGTGATATCGGGCACTTTAGCCAACACGATTTCCTTCTCGCGGTCAAGTGATGGGTAATCAACATGCAAGTACAGACAACGGCGCTTCAGAGCTTCGGATAATTCGCGCGTGTTATTTGATGTCAAAAAAACCATCGGAATCTGAGTGGCTGTGATTGTTCCCAGTTCGGGGATCGAGACTTGGTACTCCGAGAGAATTTCTAACAACAGCGCTTCAGTTTCAACTTCCACGCGGTCAACTTCGTCAATCAGTAGGACCACTGGGTCTGGAGCACTAATGGCCTCCAATAGGGGTCGGGTCAACAAGAACTCTTTGCTGAAAATATCGTCATGGACTTCGTTCCACGAATCACTGTTGCGGTCGGCTTGAATGCGCAACAACTGCTTCTTGTAGTTCCATTCATATAAGGCCTTTGACTCATCAAGACCTTCGTAACACTGCAGACGAATGAGTCGGGCCCCCAACATGTCCGCCACGCTCTTGGCAAGTTGGGTCTTACCCGTACCAGCAGGACCTTCAACTAAAATCGGCTTGGCAAGGCGGTCAGCCAAAAATGCGACTCCGGCGATGCCATCATCCGCCAAATAATTGACGTTGCGCAAGCCATCACGCACTTGTTGAACTGACGAAAAACGGTGTTCCATGCCTTTTATCTTACAAGTTCACGACCATTCACAAGAATTGAGACCCCTTAATAGAGCCAGCGGAGTGGACTGAGGACCTACTGTGTACATCAATGAGTTCTGCCAATGCCGATCCGCAGCCTGCACCCGAACCATTAGCGAACGCCGCAGGCTCACAGTTGTTGCGCAGCAACGCAATTGTGGCGCTTGGCACAGGACTCTCGCGTCTGACCGGAATGCTGCGCATCATCGTCTTTGGTGTTGTCATTGGACAAACCGCTTTAGCCGATGTCTACGACGGTGCCAACAACTCCCCTAACGCTGTGTATGAATTGTTACTCGGCGGGGTTTTATCAGCCACCTTGGTTCCCATGTTTACCCGCATGCTTGAAAATGATGACCGCGAATCTGCTGAGGCCGTTGTCGGCACCTCAGTTATTCTTTTGGCTTTTATCACCGCAATTTCTGTTCTTTGTGCTCCTTTTATTTTTCGACTCTTTTCCTTGAACCCCGCCGACGGAATTGATGTCGACCAATTCCGTACGGTTGGCACGGCGCTCACTCGAATCTTTTTGTTGCAGATTTTTTTCTACGGTCTTTCGGCGGTCTTAGGATCTTTGCTCAATGCACAACGGCGATTCTTTGCAGCCGCATGGTCGCCTGTGCTGGCAAATATTGTGATCATTTGCACATTGCTGTATGTCCCGATTTTGTTACATCACCCTGGTCAAGAAATTGCACTATCGGAGGTCTTGCTGAGACCATCCTTCAAGTGGCTACTCGGCATCGGAGCAACTGGCGGTATCGCTCTTCAGGCTCTCATCTTGCTGCCTGCGATTCGTCGCTCGGGGCTAATTCTTCGCTTTCGCTTTCAACCCCGACATCCGGCGGTGAAGCGTCTTATTTCGTTATCAGCGTGGACCTTCGGTTATGTGTTGGCAAATCAAATCACGATCATCGTTGTTAAAAATCTTGCCAGACCCGGTAGCGGTGGACAGGATGCGTTCACTAAGGCGACCACCTTTTTCTATTTCCCTCATGGCCTTTTGGCAATGAGTATCGCCACTACATTCATCCCAGAAATGGCACGCGCCGTCGCCCGTCGCGATCAACGGGCCTTTGTTGAGCGCACAACCCTCGGCCTGCGCCTCGTTGGACTCATGACCTTGCCGGCAGCTTTCGGATTTTTGGTGATGTCGCGACCCATTATCGGGGCTCTTTTGCAACACGGAAAATTCACCGCGGCAAACGCAGATCTTACGGCGCGTGCCCTCGCTGGATTATCGCTCGGCCTCGTCGGTTACTCGATTTATCTCTTTGCCTTGCGCGGCTTCTACGCTCACCAGGATACGCGCACACCATTTCTCATCAATGTCGTGCAAAATATCATCAACATCATTCTGGCTTTTGCCCTCGTCTCAAAGTATGACGTCCTCGGTCTCGGCATTGCCTTCGCTGTTTCGTACCTTGTCGGAGCCGTCATTGCTCTACTGACCCTGCAGATCAAAGTCAGAACTTTCCCCGCCGTGAGTGTGCTCATGGATTTACTGCGGATGTTCTCGGCCGCAATAGTCATGGGGATTGTGCTGTGGTTCATCGTCAAACCAGTGGGTGCGAATAGCGGTCTCGGAGCACTCCTGCGCATTGCTTTTGGAACAGTCAGCGGAGCGGTTGTTTATTTCGCTGCGCTGACCTTACTCAAAGTTCCTGAGGCAAGTTATTGGCGCACACTAACCCGCGGCTTGTTTCCACTGCGCCCTACGCCACAGAGTGACGATCTAACTCGGCAGGATGACTAATCCATCGCGATGAATAACCAATTGCGGAAAATGCTCATCTAGATCTGCTGTTCGTCGTCCCGCAGAAACTTGTACTTGTTGCATAGACATCAGGGAACTACCGCGGGCAATGATTCCTCCATCTGGATCAATCACTTCAACTGTGTCCCCCACTTCAAAATCACCTGCCGCGCTAACAACACCGGCAGGCAACAAAGATACTGCTTGGCGACGCAAGGCAAGAGCGGCACCCGCATCAACAACTACTCGCCCGCGTACCTCACTAGCGAAAGCGACCCACAGTTGACGCGATGACAAATGACGATCAGAACCGTGGAAGGTTGTGCCGATCGTTGACGACCCAGCAATTGACCCAGCCACGATCTTATTCAGGACAGATTCAATCTGGGCTTGGGCGATGACCGCGCGCACACCAGACCAAGAAGCGATACGAGCTGCCGACAATTTTGAGGCCATGCCGCCACTACCACGATTCGAACTCGACGATCCTGCATCAACACTCATCAATGGGTCACCTTCGAAGACATCAGTGATCAGTGTGGCTTGTGCATCAGAACGGGGATCCGCGGTGTACAGACCGTCAGTATCAGTCAACAAAATCAAAATATCTGCTTTGAGCAAATGAGAAAGCAAAGCTGCAATATGGTCGTTGTCGCCGAAACGAATCTCATCGTTAGCAATTGCATCATTTTCATTGACGACTGGAATACATCCCAACTCAAGCAAACGCTCAAGGGTGTCGCGAGCGTGAAGATATTGAGATCGGTCAACGAAATCATGGGGTACCAACAACACTTGGGCAGCAACTAAAGAGTGGCTGGAGAACTCGGCGTTGTAGACCTCCATCAAACGACTTTGTCCAGCTGCTGCTAGAGCTTGCAGGGTTCGCATATCGGTCGGACGTTGCGTCAGCCCTAGTGCTGATACGCCTGCTGACACGGCCCCTGAAGTCACGAGTACAACCTCGTGACCGTCGCGACGTAACTCTGCGATTTGTCGACAGATGCTCGCAATCATGACGCGATCAATCACGCCGACCTTGTCGGTGAGCGAGGATGTCCCAATCTTGGCTACGACGCGCATCTCAGATATCCGGCGCGTAGTCGAAGGAGAAATCACCGATCCACACCACATCACCTGCAACAGCTCCAGCACGCGATAAGAGACGCGGTACACCCAACTTTTTGAGCCGTTCCTCGATGTAGGTCATCGCCTCAGGAGTCGTGACATCGTTGAGGTGCACAGCGCGTTCAGCTTTGCGACCGTGGACGCGAAACCCGCCACCGGCAGCTATTTTTTCTACCCACGAACCGTCCGACTCAGGCTTGAGAATGACACGACCTTCAAGTACCGGCAAATCTGCTCGCGCCGAGTGCACCAAACTCGCCAGGCGACCAACTAACTCACGTAAACCCTGATTGGTGATAGCCGAAATCAGCATTCCTTCCCATTCATCAACCATGGCAACAGTCGCTGAGTCAGTCTTCGTGCCGACGATGACTCGCGGACGTTCGAGAAGACGGGGATCATATGATTCCAATTCGTGCAACAAAATATTTAGTTGATCCTCAGGTGATGTGTCATCAACTGGCGCTAAGTCAATCAAAATACACAACACCCGTGCCCGCTCAACATGACGTAAGAATCGGTGACCGAGTCCCTTTCCCTCCGCTGCACCTTCAATCAGACCTGGGATGTCGGCCACGATAAATTCGGTGACATTGTCAATGCGCACGACTCCCAAGTTTGGTTCAAGAGTTGTAAATGGATAAGCCGCGATTTTTGGTTTAGCCGCAGAAATGACGCTGATCAATGTGCTTTTTCCAGCGTTGGGAAAGCCAACTAAAGCCACATCAGCGATGAGTTTAAGTTCGAGTTTCAGCCACCGATCAACGCCGCTTTCACCTTGCTCGGCAAAGTTCGGAGCGCGCCGACGGTTCGCCATGAAACGTGCATTGCCGCGTCCCCCACGACCACCGTGGGCAGCCAACCAACGATCCCCATGATCAGTAAGGTCGGCAAGAATTTCCCCCGAGTACATATCCTTGATCAAGGTGCCTTCGGGAACCCTGACTTCCATGACATCGCCACGCTTGCCGTGAAGGTCTTTACCTTTTCCGTGGACGCCGTTGCCAGCAATACGGTGAGGATGATCACGAAAAGCCAGGAGCGAGGCCACATTGCGGTCTGCGATCATCCACACATCGCCACCTTGACCACCGTCGCCGCCATTTGGGCCACCCATGGCCTCAGGACCTTCGCGACGAAAAGACACACAGCCTGCTCCGCCGTCACCGGCCCGCACATTTAGTTGGCATTCATCAACGAACTGGCTCATTGCGACCTCTCACTATGAACTTCTACGATACCTCCACCAGCACCCACACCCCCGACGTATTGTTGTGGCGTGAGCGACGATCCTTTGACATCACCTAACGACAGCCCTCATACCGATCCAGATATGCAGGAACGTGCCGAACGCTGGGCTAGCACAATGGCCGGCTCAGACTCTGGATCTGGGGTGACCTTGGCCCATGCCGACTCGTGGGCAGGTACGGGCTCGGTTCAACATCGCTCCCGCTCAGAACGAGAAGAGGCCGAGGACTCAACTTTAAGTCGCTTAGCGACGCGTTCATTTGCCGCTGGCAATCGAGCCATTGCCGAGCAAGCCGATCCGTTTCGCACATGTTTTGAACGCGATCGCGATCGTATTCTGCATGCTCCGGCGTTTCGCCGACTGGCGGGCAAAACTCAAGTATTCGTATTCCCCGATGATCACCAACGGACGCGCCTCACACATGCCATCGAAGTCGCCCAGGTGGCCGCCTCTGTTGCCCGCCCGCTCGGACTCAATGTCACGCTCACTGAAGCCATCGCCCTCGGCCATGATTGCGGTCATGGACCTGGTGGCCATGCCAGCGAGGATGCATTAGCGCCATACATTGAGGGTGGCTTTGATCACGCGGTGTGGGGTGCAGACGTGACCCTCGTACCACTCAATCTGTGTATCGAGACCCTCAACGGAATCCGCAACCATTCGTGGAGTCGCCCCGCACCGGCAACTCCTGAAGGCGAAGTAGTCAGTTGGGCTGATCGTATTGCTTATGTATGTCATGACTTTGAGGATGCAGTTGATGCTGGGATCGTTACCCCCGATCAATTACCACCATTAGTGAAATCACGTTGTGGCACCACTCGTTCGCAGCAGCTCGGTACTTTCATTACCTCAATGGTGCAGGCAGCGATGAAGACCGGACGCATCGGCATGGAGCCAGATATTGCCGAAGCTCTCGCTGCTTTTCGCAAGTTCAACTACGAAGAGGTGTATCTGCGACCCGAAAGTCGTCACCAAGCAGATCAAGTCATCGCGCTCTTACGTGCTCTCGTGGAGTTCTACACCGTTTCGCCAGACCATCTCCCCGAAGACCTGCGTTTCACAAGTGGTTCAACCCAAGCCCAGCACTCCGCTGTGGCATATGTGGCTGGTATGACTGACCGTTTCGCATGCCGTCAAGGAGCGGTGCTCCTTGGATGGAGCGAGGATCGCCTCCCGCAGGGCATTGACGTCTGACATGTCCTGAGATACAAAACGACCGCCCGAAGGCGGTCGTTTAAAATTAAAAAGTCTGAAAACCTATTCGGCTGGAACCACATCAATCACTCGGCGCCCTTTACGGCTACCGAACTGAACAGTTCCATCGACTAATGCGAACAATGTGTCATCGCCGCCACGGCCTACATTTTTACCTGCATGGAAAGTGGTGCCACGCTGGCGGATCAAAATCGTTCCAGCAGTAATTGAAGTTCCACCGAAAGATTTCACGCCGAGGCGTTGTGCGTTTGAGTCACGGCCGTTCCTTGTAGAACCGCCGCCTTTAGTCTTCGACATGTGTCAGCCTTTCACGATTGAGGTGATCTCGACCACCTGATAGTGCTGGCGGTGACCATAACGACGGCGCTGATTAGTGCGGCGCTTATAGACAAAGCCGTTGATTTTAGGACCAGAAGCCGAGCCGACAATGCGACCCGAAACTTTCGATCCGGCGAGTTGGGTAGGTGTGGCGAGAACGGTACTGCCGTCGACGACCAGCACGGGCGTGAAGTCCACCTCGGCACCCTGTTCGAGGCCGAGAAGTTCTACATGCACTTGCTGGCCCTCGGCCACTCGGACCTGTTTGCCACCGGTTGCGATCACTGCGTACATAGCGAATTGCGACTCTACCTGCAATAATGACCCAATAACAACGCCACCGTCAGGACTCGTCATCAGTTCAGCAAATCGTGGTTCACTTGAATCCCGCGACCCTCACAATTAGGGCACTGATCAGCGAAATTGGTGAGCAATCCCTCGCCAATCCGCTTGCGAGTCATTTCCACGAGACCGAGTTCAGAAATGTCAAAAACCTGAGTTCTGGTCTTATCGCGAGACAGAGCGGACTTGAAGGCATCGACCACCTTGCGGCGGTTTTCCTTGATCTCCATGTCAATGAAGTCAATGACGATGATGCCGCCAATATCGCGTAACCGCAGTTGATGGGCGACCTCCTCGGCCGCCTCAAGGTTGTTGGCGAAGACTGTGGCCTCCAGGTTCGAGGTACCCACATTGCGACCCGTATTGACGTCAATGACGGTGAGGGCTTCGGTGTGCTCGATAATTAATGAGCCCCCAGAGGGCAACCAAACTTTGCGATCTAAAGCTTTGTGGATCTGCTCATGCACATGGTTTTTCTCAAAAATCGGCAATCCCTCGACGGCTGGATCAAAATATTCGACACGATCAGCAAGTTCCGGATTAAAAGCTGAAACATAAGAATGCACATCTTCAAAGAGTTGACGATCGTCAATAATGACCCCTCGGTAATCCGAGTTGAACTCTTCGCGAATCACTCGCACAGCGAGTGGAGGTTCGCGATATAACAGCGTGGGTCCACCAGCTTTGGCGGCCTTGGCTTCAATCGCAGCCCACTGATCCAATAGGCGCGTCATATCGGCATGTAATTCATGTTCAGTAGCGGCTTCGGCAGCCGTTCGCACAATCAACCCATGCTGTTCTGGTTTGACGCGGTCAAGAATGCTGCGCAATCGTTTACGCACATCATCAGGCAAACGCTTCGAGATGCCGTAGGTCCTTGAGTTCGGAATCAAAACGACAAAACGACCAGCCAAGGAGACTTCTTGTGTCAGACGTGCCCCCTTCAGACCGATTGGGTTCTTAGTGATCTGACACACGATGAGTTGCTTACCCTTGAGGATCTCCTCAATACGTGGCTCACTATCCACAATGTCCTCGGCGTCATATTGCACATCACCGCGATAGAGAACCGCGTTTTTCTGCGTACCAATGTCAACAAAAGCCGCTTCCATACCAGGCAAGATGTTTTGCACTTTTCCGACATAAATATTTCCGTGAATCTGCGATTCATCGTCTGCGGGACGACTCACGTAATGCTCAATCAGGCTGCGCCCCTCCATGACCGCCACTTGGGTAATGTCGGCACGCACTTGCACGGCCATAAAGTAACGCCCGATCGGACGCCCATTGCGTTCACGACCTCGGCGGCGCTCAACGACATCAGCATCGGTTCGGTCGTTGTGACGAATATCTGCGCCACCGCGAGCTTTATTGTTGCGCTTACGCTTTTTCTTTGCGGGTGCATCGGCGCCTGAACCTTCAACCGCAGCACCATCAACTGGGTTCTCCACCGTTTCACCGGCAACCTCGGAAGAGTTTTTGGGCGCTGCCGCTCGACCCTTGGCGCGACGCTCCCCCGGACGAGGTCCACCGGCGCGAGTGCCTCCGGGCATCGTGACGCCACGCGGGCCTTGAGCCGATAGTGGCGGAGTCGCGGGAACTGAACTTGATCGAGTGTCCCCGATTTTCGGCCGTTGAACCAAGGCTGCCTCGGCGACATCTGCGTCAGGCCGCCCCTCACTCATACGCTCTGGTAACTCAAAATCAAGTGCCACACCGGGCAACTCTTCTGACTCTTCAACAGTTACATCATCTTCAAAATCGCCGTCTTCAAGATCATCGTCATCCTCAGAATCGCCGTCTTCAAGATCGCCGTCTTCAAAATCATCGCCGTCTTCAGCAGACTCAGGAGCACCCGCAGGACGTGTTCGCCCACGCCCCCCACGTGATCCGCGACGACGCTTTTTGTGTGGGCTGTCGGACGTCACAGATGATTCAGATAATTCTGGCGATTCTGGCGATTCAGATGACTGCGAAACCACTTCTGGCTCGTGACTGTCGTCGGGGAATAGTGACTCGTTCATGGGAAGTTTCCTCTCTTAAGCGCACTCGAAGGTGCGCTTTGCGGGTCACGGGCACAGAACTGTGCTCCGTATCTCGCTCAATTCGATGGTGAAGGGGTAATAGCCCCGCGCTGCGAAGCGCCGGAATATCCAAGACATTTTGCTGAGACAGATCAATGTGCCACGCGACCGCACGAGCAGTCAGGGCAGTGGAGCGCTCATCCAGGTTCTCAACGAGGATCTGAGGCCCTTGTCGATTGGCTAGTTGGCGCACCCTTACCAGGAACGGTTCAAGCCGCGACCAGAGCGATGTCATGTGTGACAGATTGTACCGCCACCCCTGCCCGAAGGGATACTTATCGGCCTGTGAGCCTGTGGATAAGTCTCTAACGTGGCACTTCTGGGGATTTCAGCGCATCCGACGCATGTGGACATTCTCAACAAGCGCAATCATGATGGCGAAAGAAACAAGTGAAGACCCTCCGTAACTAACAAAGGGCAGAGGCACCCCCGTCACGGGCATAATCCCCATGGTCATCCCAACATTCTGGAAAACATGCCAGAGCAGAACTCCGAAAACCCCTGCGCAGATATACGCACCGAAGAGGTCTTTACTGAGGTGTCCGACCCTCCAGATTCGAAACAGCAACAGAGCGAAGAGACCCAAAACGACTCCCCCGCCGAGCATGCCGAATTGTTCACCGATAGCGGAAAAAATGAAATCGCTTTGCTGCACTGGAATGAATTTGCCATTTGTCAGCGGAGCCTGAAGGTAGCCCTTGCCAAACCAGCCACCCGTGGCCACGGCCCTTTTGGCATAACGCACCTGAAAGACATAGCGAGCCAAATCTTCGTCCGTGGAGTTCTGGTTGATGAAGGCCGTAATTCGCTTCAACTGATAGCGGTCCACGATTCCCGACAAGACTGCCGCCGCCACAGTCGTCACGGTCAAAAAACTGATCAAAAGCAAATAACGCAAACGCGCTCCAGCCATAATCATGATGCTCAAAGCTCCAACGATCAAAACAAAAGCCGACCCTAAGTCAGGTTGAACAATGATCAAGACTGTCGGCGCGCCGAGGAGTACAAGTCCGGTGATGAATTTGGAATAACTCATGGAGTCTTCACGAGAGTCGCTGTAGAACGCTGCGAGCGCCACCAGCACCGCTGGTTTTGCGAACTCAGCTGGCTGAAAAGCAATGGGTCCAAAGTCAAATGACAATCGTGCTCCGCCTTTCAACGCACCGACCGACAAAACTAGGAGCAACGCTATTAAACATAAGCCGTAGAGGAAATACGCCCGCTCGCGCAGTATCTGATAGTCAAATGACATCACGAATGCGGCAGCCAGTGCGGCCACAAGAAGGTACGCAACCTGGCGAACAGTAAACCAGTAGGGGTCACTATTGACCTTCCAAAAAGTGGCACTATAAATCGCAAAGACCCCGATAATTCCCAGCGTCAAAATTGAGCCCAACATCACCCAGTCGATATTGCGCTGGGGATCGCTTGGTCCAGATCGAATATTGCCAAGCCCCGAATTGGGCCGCCTATTCAAGAATGGCAGGCTCATCAGTCACGACCGCCATACGCCGCGCCGCCCAAACAACTTTTGTTGGAAAGCAACCTTTGCGGAGCAGCGACAGTGGCAGTGATATCAAGCGGGTTGGATGGCAAAACCTCGCCCATCTTGGCCACGCCTGCTACCGCCATGAACATGCATTTCACTACAGGTGCTGCGGCTTTCGCTCCATAGCCACTTTTCTCCAAGTATGCGGTAACAACGATCGGCCGAGTGGGATCAAGACTAAAAGCACCAAATGCTGATGAGTCGTTCCACGGAAGTCCAGCGCGTCCTTGAGCGGTACCGGTTTTTCCAGCAATCGGGAGGATGTCATTAGGATAAGTCCGAAATAAACGCTCTCCCGTTGTGGAGTGATACGACCCAAAGGTCACCCCTGGACCGGTAATCACCCGAGACAATCCTCTGATGATCGGATCACGAATTTCGTCAGGAATATTCAGGCTACGAATGGTGTCTTTGTTAGCCAAGAAAGTTTCAACGACGGCCTGACTCATATCGGCGTAGCCAACTATGTCGGAATTGGGAGTTCCAGGTTGTAGTAAGGCTCGTCCCACGAGTGGGCGGTTGACATCTCCGCCATTTGCCAGGGCACCGTAGGCCTGTGCCAACTGCAACGGTGACGCCGCCAAAAGCCCCTGACCCACCGCAAGTTGCACATTGTCACCCACTAGATAGTCAGTGCTTTCGCCTGCCATCAAAGCACCATCTTCAACCAACTTTTTCTTACTCACTTTGTCGGGCACTCTGCCCGCCGTCTCAAAGGGAAGATCAATGCCAGTTCTGCTACCAAAGCCAAACTTTCTCACTTCGTCTTGGAGAATTGGCTGACCACCTCGCTGGGCGAAAATTTCTTCCCCAATTTTATAAAAGAAGGTATCGCTCGATACCGCTAGCGCATCTTCAACCGTGACGTCGCCATATTGACAGGCGTAGTTACCGCCTGCGCACAACGCATTTCGATAAATACATTTGACAACTAAACATGTTTCCTCGTCGATGCTCGTAAGTTGGTAAGAGCCGCGATCGGGATACTCGTATTCGCTACCTCCCACAAGTTGCCCTGAATCAAGGGCCGCGTAAGCCACGAAGGGCTTGAAACTAGAGCCCAGGTTGTACTGACCCTGAATCGCACGGTTGACCAAAAGAGATTTGTCGGGGTCATCGGTCTTGGGGAAAATTTCGCGAAATTTGTCGCTAGAGATCCCCGAGTTGAACCAGCGGTTATCAAAAGTTGGATAACTCGCCAATGCCAGAACTTCACCCGTCGAGTAATCCATCATCACCACCGAGCCCGCTGGGCTTTTCAAGTTTTCGCATTCCGCGAATTGTGGCTTCACAACTTGCTTCTTGCTGTCTTTGGCTTGGCATGTTTCGACGAATCGTCGTAACAACAATTGCGTTTCTAAAGCCTGCTCTGCGTATTGCTGATAGTCAAGATCAATGGCTAATTGCAGATCATTCCCCGCTGTTGGTTCAATTCTCTCAACTACTTTCAAAATTGTTCCGCGTGAGTCAATTTCATATTTGACGTAGCCGGGTTTCCCCCGTAAATAACGTTCATAAATCTTCTCAACCCCGAATTGCCCGACTCGCTCGTTGAGGTCGTATCCGACATCAAGATATTGCGCTACATCGTTCTCGGTAATTGATCCAAGGTAACCAATGACATGGGCGGCGAGAGGTGCTAAGGGATATTCGCGTTTCCATTGCGCAACAAAATCAATACCAGGGAAATCTTCATTACGCTCAATGAGATACGCCGCCGTCTCTTCGCTGACGCCTTCTGCCAAGGGCATAGGTAACAGAGGACTGTATTTATTACCTGTGAAGCGTTCTTCCATATCGCTCACGCTCATGTCAAGCACTTTTGACAAGCGACCAAATAACTCGAGCCGATCCTTGGTATCTACGACACTGCCTTCACTCCCCATTGCCTCCCAGGCCACAGTAATCGTCAAGATACGTTCATTGTCGGCCATGATCCGACCTTGGCGGTCGAAAATTCTGCCCCGCTCAGGTAGCAACTTCACAGTTCTGGTTTTGTTGGCTTGAACGCGTTGCTCGAGTGCAGGTGAATCAACAACCTGCAAAAACCACATGCGCATACCGAGTGCAGTAAACAGCACAAGGGCAACCGCCCCAAGAGACGCCAAACGACTTGAACGTCTGTCAACAGCCACGAAGCAACTCTGTCATACGGTCCATGATCATTATCTTCAGCATTACAAAAATAGTTCTGCTTGTGGCGAAATCCGCTGTTCACGACGAATGGCTAGACACCACCGAGAGATGGGAATAAAGACGAACGCCGAAAGCGTATTGACACAAGCTACGACGATGATGACCTTGATAATGCGCCCCGAAAGCCACCCCTCAATACCGATCACATTCGCCACGACGGCTAAGGCGAAAGTCGCAACGCCACTCAGTATGCCCGTCACAAGACACTCCAACCATTTTGGATTTGCCAAGGTGCGCGAATGAAAGTATCCAGCCCCCCAACCGGCACAAGCGTAGACCAGTGCTGACAGACCAAGTGGACTGGTCAAAACAAGGTCAAACATCAGACCCAAAACAAAACCTGCCAGCGCCCCACTTTCTGAACCACCCACCAACCCAGTGGTGATTGAAAGCGCCAGAAGCAGTTGGGCAATGATTCCAAAAAACTTCATCTCTGTCAGCAAGGTTGTTTGCACCGCTAAAAGCAAAAGCCCAACTAAAAATAAACGCGTCACTGGACGATTCAAAAGATTGATCATGGAATCGCCGTCGCTACTGGTTGATAAAGCAGGACTCGGACAAAGTTCAACGACTGTAAACGTGCCGACAAGCGCACTTCAAGCACTGCCCCTGAAGTTCCTGTGCGTTCAACAATCTTGATCACGCGCCCGATAACGATTCCACGAGGAGCCAAACTGCTTGACCCACCTGATGTAAATATCAAAGCCCCGACGCGGACTTCACCAAATCTCGAGTTCTGATCGATAAATTCAACAATCGGCGCAGCGTCTAAGCCGCGACCGCGGAAAATTCCCGTTTCTGCCGCCGACAAATTATTGATGTCGATGGTCGTCGATGGCCCAGCAGATGTTGACCCAGGAGCAATCGTCACGATGGTGCCGATAGTCGTCGTACTCAAGCGATCGAAATCAATGCCTGATAAGTCCACAGTTGTTGGTGAAGCAACGAGAGTTGATGTCACCGATCCGAATAACGTCGTTGACGTCACGGGGATCGTCGTCGTGCTCGTCGTTGTCGTTGTACTAGACGTCGTCGTTGTGCTGCTCGTCGTCGTACTTGTCGTAGGCGGCACCACCTCTGCCTGATTCACGACCTGCACTGGAGCCCCAAAGAGAACATCGTTTGCCAGCAGCACAATGGCCCGATTTTCCTCAACCCAAGTGATCTTGCCCACCAAACCAGCTGCGTTCACCACGGGCATTCCAACCCGCAAACCACGCTTTGAACCCTGATTAATTTCCACGGTCTGCGAGAAATTAGAGGCCGAATCTCCAATGACTTGAGCCGTTACCGATGAAATATCAGCCAAGTTATCGATGCCGTTTAAGGCAAGTAACTCTTGTGCATCACGAACTGTTGCCAACGCGGCGATGAATGAACCCTCTTGTTGATCAAGTTGATCTTGCAATCGCTGATTCTCCGCCTCGAGTTCACCGTAGTTAGTGATTCCATTCCAGGCGTTCTCGATCGGTCGTGTGACAACTCGGACAGAACCTTGCACAGGTTCAAAAATCGCACCGAATAAACGTCTCACCCCACCGACTATTGAGTTCCCTTGAAGGTCCAATGTCATCAACAAAAGTGAAGTCAAAGCCAGGATTGCTATTGACCGACGACGACTGACGGAATAAACCGGCATAGTCCTAGCCCACCCACCTAGTCATCACTCTGGGACTGAAAGCCGCCCAGCATCTCGATGTTCTCCAAAGCGCGTCCAGAACCAATGACCACGGAGAACAGTGGGTCATTAGCAATATTGATCGGCATCCCCGTTTCATGGGCTAAGCGACGATCAATGCCATGCAGAAGCGAACCACCACCAGTGATAGTGACACCCTTATACATAATGTCGGCAGCTAATTCGGGAGGCGTCTTATCAAGAGTGGTACGCACTGCGTCGACGATTGCCGCAACTGGCTCAGCGACTGCCTCACGCACCTGACCAGAGGTCAGAGTAATCGTCCGAGGTAATCCGCTGATCAAATCTCTTCCACGAATCTCACTGGTGATTTCCTGAGCAAAAGGCCAGGCCGAACCCATTTGAATTTTGATGTCTTCGGCTGTTTGCTCACCGACAGCAAGGGAAAACTCCCTTTTCAGATAAGCCATAATGGCTTCATCAAGTTCGTCACCAGCGATTCGCAAAGACTGCGAGGTGACGATTCCGCCTAGAGAAATCACTGCTACCTCAGTGGTCCCGCCACCGATATCGACAATCATGTTTCCACTGGCCTCGTTGATCGCCAGATCAGCACCGATTGCCGCCGCTATGGGCTCTTCAATAATGTGAACTGGCTTACGCGCACCGGCATACTCGGCCGCATCCTGCACTGCCCGAGTTTCAACTCCAGTAATTCCAGACGGCACACACACGACCATGCGGGGTTTACTCCAGCGACTGCTATGCACTTTTTGGATGAAGTACCGCAACATTTTTTCACAGACTTCAAAATCGGCTATGACCCCATCTTTCAGAGGACGAATAGCACGAATATGGCTCGGGGTGCGGCCCATCATTCGCTTGGCTTCATAACCAACGGCTATCGGTCGACCATCGGAAACATCCAATGCCACCACCGAAGGTTCGTTCAACACAATGCCCTGACCGCGCACGTAAATCAATGTGTTGGCAGTTCCCAAGTCAATCGCTATGTCTCGCCCGAGGGCTAGCGGATTATTTCGCGCCATAGCCAAAGCCTCCTCAGACGTGTTGCCCGCAGGAACGGGCGGGTGATTACCGAAATGTTACAGTTTCGGGAAGAAAATACTGATCTCTCGCTCAGCGGAGGCCAATGAGTCACTGCCATGAACGAGGTTTTCGGTGAATAGGAGACCTAAATCGCCACGAATCGTTCCTGGTGCAGCCGACCGGGGGTTTGTGGCTCCCATCATGTTGCGCACGACTTCCCAGGTGTTCTCTGGGCTTTCAAGCACCAAGGCCACGACTGGACCACGGGACATAAAAGCCACGAGTTCACCGTAAAAACCTTTGCCGACGTGCTCCTCGTAGTGACGAGCCAAGGTGTCAGCATCCAGTTGGCGCAGTTCAAGAGCCACGACCTTAAGGCCTTTGGTCTCAAATCGCGACAAAACGGATCCGATCAGGCCGCGTTCAACGGTGTCGGGCTTTAAAAGGACAAGAGTACGGTCAGACATAGCGTCAAATCCTACCGCCTAGGCGAGTTCTCAGGGCAGAACTCGACGCAGATATGACCGCGCAGCCCCAACGACATATAAAGATCCGGTGATCAACAGGGCGTCATCAGGTCCAATGTGCTCAAGAGCACGACCAATAGCGGCCTCCACGCTGTTCACGGTCTCGACATCATCGCAGCCCATACGTCGAGCCGCCTGAGCCACTTCTTGTGCAGGTAAGCCCCGAGGAGATGGAGCCGTGCAGCACAGCACGAGGTCGAAATCGTCGGCCCGCAAGGCCGCCAGCATCGCATCCGGATCTCTACCTTGTAGGCAACCGAGAAGCAAGAGGCGTCGTCCTGCAGGGTCAAAATCTTCAAAAAACACCGAAGCACAAACATCAGCACCCGCCGGGTTGTGGGCTCCATCAACAATGACCAACGGTTGATGCCCCAAGACCTCAAAACGCCCCGGCATGGCGACAGCAGCGAAGGCTTCATCAATCACGTCAGACTCCAAAGCACGTGCGAAGAATGCCTCAACTGCCGTGATCGCCACAATCGCATTGTCGGCTTGATGTCGCCCATGCAAAGGCACAAGAACTTCGGGATAGATAGTCGTTGGAGTTCGCACATCGATGACTCGTCCGCCAAGCGCAAGTTGATTGGAGTCAACTTCAAAATCAGTTTTACGGACTAACAGCGAGGCTCCATTCGCAGCCGCAAAAATAGCGACCATCTCGGGGTCGCTCTCTCCGCACACGACAACACTCTGCGGTTTGATAATTCCGGCTTTTTCAACGGCGATATCAGCCCGCGTCGGTCCAGCAAACTCCATATGATCCAAACCAATGTTGGTAATCACTGCCACTTGAGCATCGACCACATTGGTTGCGTCCCAACGACCGAGTAGCCCAACTTCAATCACCATGACATCCACGGCCTCATCGGCGAACCACCGAAAAGCTGCCGCTGTACAAATATCAAAATAGCCAGGGCGCATCCCGGCGAGAACCTCAAGGTCAGCAATCGCAGAAATCTGCTCGCCGAAAGACTCGTCGCTGATCACTTCACAATCAATCGTGAAGCGTTCATTAACTCGCTCGAGATGTGGACTGGTGTAAGTCCCCACGCGTAACCCACTCGCCATCAACAAACGAGTCACCATCTGTGCCGTGGAACCTTTTCCATTTGTGCCAGTGATGTGAATAACGGGGGCACAGTGTTGCGGTTCGCCTAATAGTTCACACAGTCGCGAAATCGTTGCGGTTGAGGGAGAGTCAATTCTGCCCGTCTTGTCGTACGAAGCGTGATGGTCAAGATAATCAAGAGCCTGTTGATAGGTCACGGCATTACCTTGTTTGTACGGCGCAGGTCAACTGGCGGCACGACGAGGGCGGGCCGCTCGAGGAGCAGATCGCAGAACCAAAGTGGGCGTTGCCTTCGTACGTACTGAATCAGCATTGATGATCACCTTGGCGACGTCAGTCCGACCTGGCAAGTCAAACATCACATTCAAAAGCGTCTCTTCTAAGATCGCTCGCAATCCACGGGCTCCAGTTCCGCGCGCCAAAGCCTGTTCGGCGATGGCGTCCAGAGCTTCATCGGTGAGTTCAAGTTCAACATCTTCAAACTCAAAGAACTTTTGGAACTGCTTGACCAACGCATTTTTCGGTTCTGTCAAAATCTGAATCAATGCGCTGCGATCCAAACTGTGGACAGCACCGATCATCGGCAAGCGGCCAACAAATTCGGGAATCAGACCATAGGCCAAGAGATCCTCAGGAAGAACTTGGCTGAATAAATCGCCGGCAGCTCTTTCAGCCTTCGTGCGAACCGTGGCATGAAATCCCACGCCCTTGTGACCCACACGCTGTTCGATAATTTTGTCTAAGCCAGCAAATGCGCCACCACAGATAAACAGCACATTGGTGGTATCAATTTGAATGAACTCTTGATGTGGATGCTTGCGGCCACCCTGGGGTGGGACCGAAGCCACGGTTCCTTCAAGGATCTTCAGCAATGCCTGCTGTACGCCCTCACCCGAAACATCACGGGTAATTGACGGATTTTCACTCTTACGAGCAATCTTGTCGATCTCATCAATATAAATAATTCCAGTTTCAGCTTTTTTGACATCGAAATCAGCAGCCTGAATCAGTTTCAACAATATGTTTTCAACATCTTCACCGACATAACCAGCCTCGGTAAGCGCTGTTGCGTCAGCAATAGCAAACGGAACGTTGAGCATTCGTGCCAAAGTCTGCGCCAAGTGAGTCTTGCCGCATCCAGTTGGTCCGAGAAGGAGAATATTGCTCTTTGCTAATTCGACTTCATCGCGACGCGATAGTCCAACATCTTTTTGATACTGCAAGCGGCGATAGTGGTTATAGACCGAAACTGCTAAAACCTTTTTCGCCTGCACCTGTCCCACGACATACTCGTCCAAGAAGGAACAAATCTCACGAGGCTTGGGCAACTCTTCAAGACGCAGGTCGGTTGCTTCACCAACTTCTTCTTCGATGATCTCGTTACACAGGTCGATGCACTCATCGCAGATATAGACAGCTGGCCCAGCAATAAGTTTCTTGACCTGCTTTTGCGACTTACCGCAAAAAGAACATTTCAAAGTCTCACTTGTCTCACCAAACTTAGCCACGTCTATCCAACCTTTCGCCTCACAGCCTTACACATCCACAAACCTTATCGGTTGGATGCCCCGTGGACTTGAGGGCCTTCTCGGGCTGAAATTCAGCGAATGGGCCCACTGCGGTCAACAATGGCGCGAGAGGAAATCACTTCGTCAATGATCCCGTATGCCACAGCCTCATTGGCCTCCATCACGAAGTCGCGATCGGTGTCAGCATGGATGCGCTCACGGGGCTGTCCAGTGTGCTCAGACAAGATGTCTTCAAGGATGTCACGCATCCGGAAGATCTCTTTGGCGGCGATCTCAAGATCAGTGACCTGACCATAGCCAACCTGTCCGTATGGCTGATGCAACAAAACTCGACTGTGTGGAAGAGCTAGGCGCTTGCCTTTCGTACCAGCGGCAAGTAGCACCGCAGCGGCGCTAGCAGCCTGACCGAGACAAATCGTGGCGATGTCATTTTTGATGAACTGCATGGTGTCGTAAATCGCGAATAGAGCGGTGATATCTCCACCAGGACTATTGATATAGATGTTGATGTCCTTATCTGGGTTTTCGCTTTCCAGGTGAATCAACTGCGCACAAACCAAGTTGGCGATGGTGTCATCGATCGGAGTTCCCAAGAAAAGAATATTTTCTTTCAGCAAGCGACTGTACAGGTCATAGGCGCGCTCGCCGCGACTGGTCTGCTCGACCACCGTTGGCACATAGTAGTTAAAGGCATCAAGATTCATAGCGTTCCTATCAGTGGTCGTGTTCAGTGGATTCGGTATCTGAGGAGGTTTCATCGTGCCCGTGGTCATCGGCGTCGTGATCGTGATCGTGGTCGTGTTGATGATCCGACTCTGAATGTCCAATCACTGCATCACGATCAAGCACATTGCCACTTGGGTCAACATATTCAACACGGTGAATCAACCAATCAAGAGCCTTTGATTTGCTGATCTCAGCAGCCAAATCAACGACAGCATCATTGGCTTGGTAGGCCGCACGAATCTGCTCAACGCTGACAAATTTAATTTTCTTGTTCTTCGGTGAACCAGCCATCTGATGCTCACGGAAAGCCGCTTCATTACTGCGGTCCGCCATTGACTCAAATTCGTTTTCGACTTCTTCGTCAGTCGCTTCAAGATTTTCGGCCTTGACGACGGCGCGCAGAGCCAAGTCAACCTTGACGGCTTTTTGGCTTTGTGGACGCAAACCTTCAACGAAGGACTGCGCATCTTGACCAGTTGCTTGCAGCCACTGATCAATGTTGATGCCCTGATTTTGAAACTGGCGAATCGTATTTTCGACTCGCCGTTGAAGATCAGCAGCAACCATGACTTCGGGCGTTTCAATGTCAGCTAATTCAATAAGAGCATCGGTCACTTTTTCCACGACGACATTGCGAACCTGATTGAGACGATTTGTCGTGAGGCGATCAACCACTGACTCGCGCCACTCGGCAACATTCTCAAAATCTTCAATATTTTCAGCAACCCAAGCGTCGCTCAGTTCAGGCACAACGAGTTCTTGAACCGAAGTCAAAGTGACTGCGAAATCTGCGGGCTCTTGAGTGCCAGAAGGAGTGTCGCTGAAAGCAAAAGAGGCGCCCGCTACTTGACCGACGAGATTCTCATCAAATGATGGGGCTACCCACTTTTTGCCAATCTCATAGGACCATTCTTCAACCGCCAAACCAACAACTGGCTCGCCGTCACGGCTGCCTACTAAATCAACAATGACGAAGTCACCTTCTTTGGCGGCACGATCAACGGTCTCCAACTTGCCAAGACGGCGTCGCTCCGCATCAAGGACATCATCAATTTCTTGATCGGGCACTTCGATCGCCGGTACTTCGGCGCGAAGCCCTGCATAACCCGGCAACAAAATGACTGGACGAATTTCACAGGTCGCATCAAATGAAACGGGACCGTCCTCTTGGCCGCCAGTGATATCAATCTGAGGTGTGGCGATGATGTCCACATTGTGCTCACGCACCGCCAAACCGAGATATTGGGGAACGGCATCACGCAAGGCCTGCTCGCGAGCGGCACCAATTCCTATCCGAGCCTCAAGTACTTTGCGTGGGGCTTTTCCGGCACGAAAGCCGGGTAAGCGCACCTCCAAGGCAATCTTGGCAAATGCAGCGTCAATGTCACGGGCAAAATCAGTCTCGTCCACTTCGACGGAGAGCTTGACTTTGTTGCCCTCTAGGGGTTCGCAGGTCGTCTTCACAGAGAGCAGAGTGTATCGGCGATGTCGCACTGAGGACTCGTCATAAGGCATAGTTGGGGTATGTCGTTTTACACTTGTTTTGGAGAGACCCGATGAAAGCCACCTGGAAGCCCCGATGGAAGCCCCATGCCTTGGCCACTCCGCATAGCGATCAGTTGCAACTTCGCCTTCGGGACAAAGTAGTCGCCATCGTTGATTTGGCCGATGTCCCCAATGGCACTGAGGGCAAAGTTCTCTTGGCCAATGGCTTCAATTGGGAGCGTTACCGCGTCCTATTTAATAATGGCATTGAACTTGGGGACCTAGACGGACGCAACATCGCCCCCATTGGACGCACCGCCAAGCGTCTCGCCAAAGCTGCCGCGCGCCGCTAATCACGATCGTGTCGGGCTCGCTACTCCATCGTTTTCCCGCACTTGCTGGACCAACGGGCAAGTGGGCGAGATTTGATGGCCCATCGGGTACACAAATGGTCGATTCGGCCATTTCCGCAGTCCACGACTGGATGCTGTCAGGTCAGACCGCTGCCGTCGGAGGGCCTTTTGAGGCCGCTCAACAATGCCAAGAGTTGCTCGACATCACCCGAGTGACTCTCGGTCAGTTATTCAATGCTGACCCGAGGGGTTTTAGTTTTGGCCCCAACACGACGACCAACAACATGGCGATGGCCAATGCCATTTCCGAAACCCTGCGTCCAGGTGATCGAGTCGTGGGCACCAAACTCGACCACGACTCCAACGTCATGCCCTGGCGTCGGGCCTGCGAAAGATCCGGAGCCGAGCAAGTATTGGCTGATTTTGATCCCATCACGGGAGTTCTTGACGCAGCCAGTGTGATTGCCCTGATTGACGAACGCACGCGTTGGGTGACGTTGCCAGCGGCATCTAACTTGCTCGGTACCATGCCTCATTTGGAACCGATCATTAGCCGTGCTCATGCCGTCGGCGCATATGTCTATGTTGATGCCGTTGCCGCAGCACCACATCACGCCATTGATATTGCCGGCCTTGATTGCGATGTCTTAGTCACGTCGCCATACAAATGGTACGGACCGCACTGCGGAGTCATCTGGTGTCGCCCGGAATTGATGGCCGAACTTGATATCTGGCGTGTGCGTCCCGCAGGCGATAGTGGACCACGCAAATTTGAAACTGGAATGCCAAATTTTGAAGCCATCGCTGGAACGCAAGCCGCTGCCAGATTTTTAATCGAAGAGGGCATGGACCAATTGGCCAAATATGAGTCACAAGTTTTCTCACGCTTGTGGGATGGCCTCGGCAATATCGCTGGGGTTCGACGCATCGGACCCAGCGATGGACAACTGCGAGCACCCACTGCGGCTTTTGTCATTACTGATCGTGACCCGGCGCAGATCAGTGCCCGCTTGGCTACGGAAAAAATCGCTCTTTGGGATGGCCATGCCTACGCAGTTGAGGTGGTTGAACACCTTGGTCTTGCCAATCGGGGTGGGGTTATTCGCGCTGGCGTGGTGCGCTACATCGAAAACGACGACGTAGATCGTCTCCTCGACGCCATCGAGCGTTGCTGTCACTCAAAAAAATAGTCCCGACGCCCAGCATGGATAAGAAATTGGCGGTAGTGCGCCACTACCTCTAGGCTCACGGGGTGCCCGCCAATACAACCTCCGCCACAGATCGCGTCTCAACGACACAAGACAACGATTCTCCGTCGTCATTTCAAACTGACGGGCGCCGCGAGCGCGGCAACCGCAATAAGGCGGCAGTCGTCGCTGCCCTACTTGATCTGTATGCACAAGGCGAGATTCAACCTCCGGCAGCACGAATCGCAGAGATTGCCAAAGTTTCCGAACGGTCCGTCTTTCGCTACTTCGACGACATGGAAGACTTGTCGGCCTTCGCCGTTGAGTTGCAATGGTCACGCGTGAAAGATCTCTACGAAGATCTTGTATCAGATGGAAACTTCAGCGAACGCCTCGCCGCTATCGTCGAACAACGTCTGCATCTCTACGACAAGGTCGAGAGCGTCTACCAAGTTGCGGTTCTAGCAGCGCGCAAAAACACCGTTGTCGCATCCGCTCTCAAGAAACGGCGCTCGATATTGCGCCATCAAACAATGAAGCAATTCGCCCAAGAACTTGACAATCATCCTGACTCGGCCAACGCCCGACGAATTCTGGACTTCACCTTGAGTCTCGAAAATGTCGATTACCTGAAATCCGCGATGGGTCTCTCCAGCGCGAAAAGTTCTGAAACTTTACACGCAGCAGTTTCTATCTTGTTTCGTCTTGCGCATTAGGACAAATACTCAAACTTGCGACGCCATTCATCAAGGGCCGCATCAATCTGTACCGGCACCACTGGCGGCGAGATGAGATAACCCTGCGCTGCATCACAGCCGAGATCACGCACCATACGAAACTGATCCGCTGTTTCAACGCCTTCGGCCACCACTTGCATATTGAGAGAATGTCCCACGTCAATACCCGATCGCACCATCGGGTCTGGCTCCACAGCAGCAATATCTAAACGACTCACCATCGCTCGATCAATTTTTAGTTCTGTAAATGGGGCCACTAAAAGTCGCTCATAGTTGCTAGTGCCAGTACCAAAGTCGTCCACCGATAAACGAAAACCTGCGATGCGCAAGCGGGTCAAGATGGCCAAAGCGGGCGCGACGTCAGTAATTGGCGCAGTTTCAGTGACCTCAAATGTCCATCTCTCACTAGGTGCCGCCTCAAGAAGGACGCGTTGCGCTCGTCGCGGCAATTCCTCGTCGTTGAGGTCCAACACGGAAATATTGATTGAGATATCAGCAAGCGATGCCAAAGCGCGATAGCGCTTTCGGTCACGAGCAGCCATCATCATCACTAAATCCAATAACTCGCTGGTGCGTCCCTCTTGTTCGACGAGAGCGACCAAAATCGCTGGCGAAACATCTCCGTGATCTTTATGGCGCCAACGAACGAGCGCTTCAACACCGAGCGCTTCACCTGTCTGCGTGGAGACCTTGGGTTGATAGGCGAGGTGCAAGAGATCTGGATCCAATAACAAATCAGCATTGATGATGACCTTGGGTCCGGTGGGATCCATGCCCTGATCAATCACCTGCGACCACTCCATCATCGCCGTTTTCAACACATCCAACGAAAATGGCTTGGCGAATGTACCGATAACGCGGAGTTTGTGCATCTCGGCAATCCGACCAGCGGTATCCAGCAGTGTTTGATCTGCCCCGCTCACCAGAATCACGGGCATGCCACGATGAGTTGCGCCCAACTTGCTCATGATCTCAATGCCATCTATTTCGCCAAGTGACAGATCGAGGACAACCAAGTCAAAGCGACCACCGATGGCATCCTCAATATCTCTGGGAAGGCTGGCCGATGTTGCTTCAAAGCCAGCCGACTCGGCGACAGCCACGATCAGTTCACAAATCGCTTCTTCGTCATCAATCACCAAAACTTTGGGCGTCTCACTCATAGCGAATTTTCACCGCCACCCAATTGGTCGACAGATGCATCTCCATCGAGATGGGCAATGAACGGCGACAAGGCGCTGTACAGATCTTCGCGAGAAAAAGGTTTCGCCAAAGTGCGTTCTCCGAGTTCTTGCAGGTTTCTCATCTGCTCCGAATAACCAGTCATAAAAATGACCGCCAGATCGGGCACAATCGCTACAGCCAAGCGAGCGAGTTGAATCCCGTCAACTTCTTCTCCAAAATTTGCATCTGAGACAAGGACATCAGGTTCAAAAATCTCAATCATTTCTAAGGCTGCCTTCGGCGAGGTGGCAAACCGCGCATCAATGCCCATGTCAATCAGCCAGGAGGCCACCATCTCCGCTAACGATTGCTCATCATCGGCCACCACAACGCGACGACCTGAACGGCGTTGCACCACTGCCGCCGTACGAGTTTGCTGACCTGAGTAAATCGGCAAACTGAGCGTCACCGTCGTACCGATACCGAGGCGACTTTCCAGAGATGCCGTTCCCCCACTTTGCTGCGCAAAGGCATAAACAGTTGCCAGACCAAGCCCAGTACCTCGACCTACTCCTTTGGTGGTGAAGAAAGGCTCAAAGGCGCGTGACACAACATCTGCTGGCATTCCCTTGCCATCGTCTGCCACCGAGAGTTCAAGAAAGCCACTGTCTGAGTTAGTGCGCGCAGAAATTCGCAGCGTTCCTGTCGGGCCCATGGCATCTCGTGAATTGAATGCGAGATTCAAAATACAACTTGATAAGCGACCGGCGTCCACCATCAACTGGACAGTGGGATCAGCGAAATCAACTGTCACTTGGCGACCCTCACCGAGCGCTTGGCGAACAAGAGGAAGTAAACCCTTAATCAATTCTGAGAGCGTCACGGCGCTTTCTTCGAGAGGCTGGCTGCGAGCGACAGCTAACAACGATTTCGTAATCTCTGCACCGCGCTCAACAGCGGTAATGGAGCGAGAAACAAACTTTGACAACTTCTCATCGCCGGTGACTTTTTCATGTATCGCCATCAACTGCAGGTTGCCAAGCGTGACGAATAAAAGATTGTTGAAGTCATGGGCCAAACCACCAGCCAAAGCACCCAAAGATTCCATGCGCTCTGACTGCGCCGAACGCATCGCCAAGTTGCGGCGCTCAGTTGCATCTAAAGAATGCAACAGACCGAGTGGATTTTTTGTGTTCGGACCAATTGGTCTGGCTTCAAGTTCAAAGATGCGCATTGTGCTTTCTGTGTCATCTTCAGCCAACTCGGCGTACCCCGGTCCACCGTCCAGGGCCTGCTGCAACAAATCGGTGACTAATCGAGCCCGACCAGATTGTGCATTCAGGTCAAAGAGTTCAATCACTGGTAAGCCAGGAATTTTTGTCGAAAACTTCTCTCGGACCTCTTTGTTGGCAATCACCACACGAAAATCTGCATCAAAAACAACCGACATGCCAGGAGTCGTGTCAAGAGCGGCTTCAAGGAGCGACTCGCGACGTTGACTTTGCACCTCCATGGCGAAGTGAGCGTTGGCCGAACGTAGACAAAAAAGTAAAAGCAGGGCCGTAAAAATTAATTCAATGCCATAGACAATGAAAATAACTGGGTCACCTGAAGCAAGATCGGTGCCAGCGACATCTGTCAAACGTGCCCAAACTTGGCGCGTCACTTGGGCTGCCACGAATGACACCAGAATGATCATCAGTGGTGTGATCAGTTTTGTGGCCGAGGATCGGTCATATGTAAACCAATGGGCGGCTCGTCGCGTGGCTACCATCGCCGCCAGGCATGAAGCAATGCCCAAGCCGAGAGCGCAATCAAAAAATGAAACTGCTTCACCTTGACCTGCCACATGAAGCACCAATACTTCAAGACCTGCGCCGACTACCCCAAGGACACTGACACCTAATAGGAACGTCAAGATGCGCCGCGAGGGGGCATGCGATGACATCGCCGCTGTCGTGCGTTGTAGAACCGTGGCCAGCATCACGATCTCAATAACTCCGATGCATCCCAGCACAAGCAGTGCCAGCAAGGATGCTCCGCTGAGTTCATCGCCTATACGGGAACCTAAAAATGCATATCCCAATAGCAAACCAACTGACGCACTTGCCCCACAAACCCATCCCTTGAAGATCCAGGCAATCGCCGCTACGGCCACGGCAAAGCGCACGTCCACCCAACCGCCAACCGTCGGCCACACTGCAGAACATGTTGCTAGGCAGGATCCAACCAACCAAGTTGCTGCGGGCTGAGAGGAGTGGCGAGGCGTTTTCATAAGTTTTTCCAACCCAAGTTGACTCGGATGAGAACAAAGATGGCGTTACTTGATCGTACGCCGATTGACCCTCTTACTCAGGGCATATCAACATCTCCGCGGGCGGCCTTGGATCAATCAGTGAGTTTTGCGGTTCGATACTTGCTCTAACTGAAAGATCTCACCGAGTTTGTGAGATTATGAAATATGAGCCTGATCAACACACCCATCAATACCCTGTCCGGTCAAGAAACAACTTTGGGAGGACTCGGAGCCGACCTGATGCTGGTCGTCAATGTCGCCAGCAAGTGTGGACTCACGCCGCAGTACACGGGTCTTGAAGCGTTGCACGAGAAGTATGCCAACCGTGGTTTCAG
>CAMAYS010000004.1:0-40085 GCA_945862545.1 Bifidobacterium breve
CAGATTACTTCCCTAGTGGCTATTGCTGACCACGGATCCTTCTCGGCAGCCGCTCGGGCTCTTTTCACGGTGCAAAGCAACATCTCAGGCCATATCGCCCGGCTGGAGCGCGAACTTGGGGTCCTGCTGGTCGATCGGACTTCAGGATCAGTCACGGATGAGGGGGCTTTAGTCGTTGAACGAGGGCGGCGCATATTGCGCGAGTTCGGGGACATCGGTGCGGATCTCGCCGCCTTAGACAACATCGCCACAGGTGAAACTCGACTTGGAGTGATCGGCACGACTGGTCGCTGGTTGATGCCACAATTCCTCACCAAATTGCAAGAGAGTCATCCAGGGGTACATCCGATTATTTCCGAAGGTGGTACTTCCACGCTGATTCCACGACTGATAACAGGGCATATTGATGCCGCCATCGTGCACTTGCCGGTTGATGACTCGGAACTCATCGTTGAACCTTTGTTTGCCGAGGATCTCGTGTTGCTCGTTCACGCGAGTCATCCGTGGAGTAGCGCAACGACTCTTCCATTTTCCGCCTTAGGCGAACATCCCCTATTGCTACCCCCGCGATCATCGACTCTGCGTCGCATCATCAACCGCACTGCCGATCTCAGTAGCACAACACTCAAAGTTCAAGCTGAGATTGACGGCGTGCGCCTCATGGCATCGTTGGCATTTGAGGGTTTTGGGCCTGCCATCGTCCCAGCCACGGCAATACCAGGCTGGCTCACTGGTGATTTCACGCGCATTACCATTCCCGATCTTCCACGGCGCGTTGTGGGCTGGGTGGAACGTAAACGACCGCGTTCCGGGCCACCCACCCGAGCTGCTCATGAAATCGCTGCTGCTGTGATCAAAAAAAGGGGTGCTCGCCAACCCGGCTTGTATGTGGGAAGCCAAGCATTCCCCCTCAAGTAGTTCGGAGACCTACGCTGTCACTGTGAAGCCTGTTGCGTTGCGCTCAAAAGTACCTGGCGTGGCTCACGTCGAGGTTCGCCAACTCAACGGTCGACAGGTCGTGTGGCTCGAGGTGACTGCAGACGCTCACCGTGGAGCGTTGTCTTTCGATGCTTCATCGATGATTGCCACAGCAGCTCGTACAGCGGTGGATTCTCGGCTTCCACTTGTGGCCGTGATGGCCTCATCAGGGGCCGATCTGCGCGAAGGATTTTCTGCACTGCATGGATGGGGATTAGCCGCCCGAGCGCTGACGAATTGTTCGGGCGTCGTACCGACAATCATCATCGTGGATGGACCAACTGTTTCAGGACCAGCATTATTTCTCGGCATCGCTGATCACGTGATCATGACTGAGTCTGCGTACGCCTTTGTTTCTGGACCATCCATGGTTGCTGAGTTCACAGGCATAGCTATTGACAACGAAGAACTTGGTGGCCCCTCAACTCATGCGCGCTTCACTGGAGCAGTCACCGCTGTTGCAACTGACCGCCAACAGGCAGTTGAAATCGCCGAAAACATTCTCGCCTACATCCCCGATCATCTTGATCAAGAACCCCCGCGCTGGGAGACCGATGATGATGTCACTCGCCTCACACCCGAGGCCGGCGATGCCATCCCTCCATCTTCTACTGGTAGTTACGATGTGCGAACCGTGATTCGCGTCCTCGCTGACGATGGTGAATTCTTAGAGTTGAAGCCACATTGGGCAGCAAACTTGGTCACTGGGTTCGCAACTTTCGGCGGGCAACCAGTGGGAATAGTGGCAAATCAACCTCTCTCACTCGCGGGAACTCTCGACATTCCAGGGTCACAAAAAGGCGCACGCTTTGTGGCCTTCTGTGATGCCTTCAATATTCCCCTTCTGACGCTCGTCGACACACCGGGCTTTTATCCGGGCAAAGACCTTGAATGGCGCGGCATGATCCGCCACGGAGCACAACTGGTTTTCGCCTACGGACGCGCCACGGTGCCAAGAATTTGTGTGATCTTGCGAAAAAGTTATGGCGGCGCCTACATCGTCATGGATTCCAAAAAGATGGGCAACGATTTATGTTTAGCGTGGCCATGGGCTGAACTCGCCGTCATGGGCGCCGGTCAAGCCGCAGCGATTCTTCAACGTTCCGCAACCCCTGAGGAAAAAGCGGCCTTTGAGACCGACTACAGCGAACGATTACTGAACCCCTATGTGGCCGCCGAGAGAGGTTATGTGGACGGCGTCATTGAACCAGCGGACACGCGGGCGGCAATTTGCGCGGCTCTAGTCTCTTTGATTGACAAACGTGAGTCCTTCACGGGCAAAAAGCACGACAACTCGCCGTTATAGGAATCAGCGGTCACAATTTCGTCGAATCGTCCCTGAGAGCATGGCTTGAGGCTCGTCGCTGATTATCCTTGATCGTGGAGGAGCAAGCCTCCACACATTGACCGACTCGAACAACGGGTCCTTTAACTAAGGGGACGATTCTGGTGCCTGAAACCATCACGATCACAGACGACCGCACTGGAAAACAGATCACTGTTCCCATCACCGACGGAGTGTTTCCCGCATCTGCGGTCCGAGAACTCGATCCTTCGTTATACATCTACGATCCCGCTTACATGCAGACCGCGGCATGTAAGAGTTCAATCACTTACCTAGATGGCGAAAACGGCGTCCTGCGGTATCGCGGCTATCCGATCGAGCAACTCGCATCTAAGAGCACTTATCTAGAAGTTGCGTACCTGCTTCTCAATGGCGAACTTCCCGATGCTGCGCAACTCGCAACGTGGAAGCACGAAGTCACGAACCACACCTATATTCACGAGAATATGCGCAAACGTTTCGTTGATGGTTTCCATTACGACGCTCACCCAATGGGTATGTTCGTCAGCTCCCTCGCAGCTCTTGGCACCTTCTATAACGACGCCAAAGACATTGATGATAAAGCAAGTCGCGATAAGCAGATTTTGCGTCTGATCGCCAAGACCCCGACATTGGCTTCAATGGCTTATAGATTCTCCGCCGGACTCCCCTTCGTCTATCCAGATAACGATCTCTCCTTCCCCGGAAACTTCCTCAACATGATGTGGAAGATCGGCGAATACAACATCGATCCCCGACTTGAACGAGCCATGGATGTCCTCTTTATTCTTCACGCCGACCATGAACAGAATTGTGGAACGACAGCCATGCGAGTTGTGGGCTCAAGCCATGCTGACCCGTACACCTCGGCGGCAGCCGCCGCATCGGCTCTCTACGGCCCTCTACATGGTGGCGCCAACGAGGCAGTCGTTCGGATGTTGACTGACATTGGTCATATTGACAATGTGCCGGCCTTTATTGAAGAGGTCAAAGGAGGCAAAGGAAGCCGCCTGATGGGATTTGGCCACAGGGTGTATAAAAACTATGACCCACGAGCCACAATCATTAAGAAAACTGCATATGACGTCTTTGAAGTCACCGGGAAAAATCCGTTGTTAGACATCGCCCTCAAACTTGAAGAGGCGGCCCTCAGCGATCCCTATTTTGTTGATCGCAAGTTGTACCCAAATGTGGACTTCTATTCGGGTCTGATTTATCAGGCCATGGGTTTCCCTGTCTCGATGTTCACCGTTTTGTTTGCTATCCCACGCACAGTTGGTTGGTTGGCACATTGGCAAGAACTGCTCGCCGACAAAGATCAAAAGATCAGCCGTCCACGTCAGTGGTACACCGGCGTCGAAGCCCGCGACTACATCCCCATGACTGGTCGCTAAAAATATCTCCTGCTCGACCCGACATTCGCTCCGATCTCGCTAGATACTTTGCATTATGAGTTTTACTACTTCATCACCTTCTGGTCCTGAAGTAGATCCACTCGCTCCACAACAGCACACCTCGCTTCTGTCTTCACCCTCGCGACGCCTTGGTGCGATCGTTGGCTTGTTGTCAGGTGGCCTTGCTGTCACGATCGGAATGTTGGTAGCCGCCCTCGGTGAAGTCGCATCGCCCATTGACGCCGTGGGAAGTTCATTTATTGATCGCACCCCGCGATGGTTGAAGACCTTGGCCATTGATTGGTTTGGGACCAATGACAAAACTGCTCTACGAGTGGGAATCGTGATCGTGCTTGCAGCCATCGCCCTCATTGCTGGATCAGTCAGCGTTAAGTCACCCGCACCTCTTGTCAGCGCGATTCTAATTTTCGCTTTTCTCGGCGCCCTCTCAGCGAGCGAGCGGGAAGGATCGAACGGTGCTTCTATTCTGGCTCCGATCGTGGGAGCCATTATCGGAATCGCCAGTGCCGTGTTGCTGCTGGGCATGCTGACGAACCGTTGGCTGGCGGCGAGTACTCCGTCCCCATCGCGAGTTCCTTTGGGTTGGGACCGCCGCCGTTTTGTACGTGCAAGTTCTGCCGTCGGGGCGACCGCAGTGACCGTTGGACTCATAGGCCACAACAAAGAACGACAACGTGTTCGCTCGATCGAATCGCAGCGACCTGATTCGTTGCCCCCCACTTCTGATTCGTTGCCACCATCTGAAATATCTCAAGATATTTCCTTCATCACTCCTAATAGTGACTTTTACCGAATTGACACTGCCCTTTCATTTCCGAATGTCAATCTTGATACCTGGACATTGCGGATCCACGGCCTCGTTGATCAAGAGATCACCCTTTCTTACGCCGATATCGCTGCTATGCCTCAGGTGGAGAAAACCATCACTATCTGTTGTGTCTCCAATGAGATCGGTGGACCATATATCGGTAATGCCGTTTGGCAAGGGGTCTACCTAAAGGACCTGCTGCTGCAAGCTGGCGTGAAACCAGAGGCGGAACAACTTTTCAGTCGCAGTCTCGATGGTTGGACGAGCGGGTTTCCCATTGAACTTGCTCTCGACGGACGCGATGCACTGCTGGCGATCGGCATGAACGGCGAGCCCCTCCCCCTTGTTCATGGTTTTCCGGCGCGCCTGATTGTGCCCGGTATCTACGGATATGTTTCCGCAACTAAATGGTTGAGCGAGATTGAAGTCAATAAATGGTCCGACGAATACGGCTATTGGATACCCCGTGGATGGGCGCGCGATGCCCCCATCAAAACCCAATCACGCATTGATGTACCCCGCTCTGGCGCAACGGTGGCGGCGGGGCTAACCCGAGTCGCAGGGGTCGCTTGGGCGCAACATACCGGAATTGAAAAAGTTGAAGTGCGCGTTGATTCCGCAGAGTGGAACGAAGCCGTTCTCGGTGACGACATCTCTGATGACACTTGGCGCTTGTGGACATTCGACTGGCAGGCCACAGCGGGCAAACACACCATTCAGGTTCGCGCAACCGACAAAAGTGGTTACACCCAGACTGAAACCGTCACGAGTGTTGCACCAGATGGCGCCACAGGGTGGCATACCCGCAGGGTATCTGTCGCTTAGTTATTCGCTCAGGCGGCACAACCGTAAGTCGAGACTTTGGTCAAGTGCACGCCGACACCCAATGCTGTTCATCTCATCAAGGGCGTCAAAATAGTTGTCTCGCAGACGCGGAATCAACACTGCGCGAGCCAACTCTTCACCAAAGTCCACTGCAAGGTGAACGCCGTCTGGACGCTCGCTTTTTCCCTCAGCAGTATTCGGGTCGCTGAGTGTGTCGGCGTAAGGAATCGTTTTCACCGAATGCCACGACGAATCCCAGTGTTTAATGACTTGAGCCCACCTCACTAAAGAAGCTATTTCATCACCAAGAATCCTTGGGTTATCGCGCACGGCTGGTGTTTCAAAAACTAATACTGGTAAACCTTGAGGAGCGACACTCTGTTCAATCTCAAGAAGAAAACTATTGAGATCAAGGATGTATTGTTCGGATCCTGGCTCAATCCACATATCCGAACCTATTTTTTGATAGGCCCACTGATTCGCCACGCCGGCGACGATCACAACTGCGTCAATCGACACAAGGGAATCTCGCACTAACTGCCCATTGTTCGGACAATAGGTCACATCTTGGCTGGACTGAGATTGATCGCGAACAAATGCAACGTGCACCAGTGGGCACCCCAACACGCCTGCCGAGATCACACCAAGACTCCCGTCAGAGGCTGCTGCTAAAGCTGTGGCGATATTTTCTGCAGTTGAATCACCAATCACTAAAATGTTTAGTGGCACAGACCGATCGACCGGTGCAGGCAAGTTGTCAATGGCACTGGTCGTCGGTTCATTATTAAGAGGCAAAGTTGTCGGAGCGAGTGTTGCCAGCACCTCGGGTGCAGTATCGACTTGAGAAGAATTTGAGGCAAGAACGCTTGTGGTCAAAACAAGCGATCCAACAATCGCCAGCGCTAAAAGACTTAATGACCCTCGCGCTGTTTGCAGTATTTTCCTTTGCCTAATCGGTTGCTCAATGAACCAATAGCTCATGGCCGCAAGAGCAAGGCTCACAATGACTTGCGTAGCAAAAAGCGCTACTCCATCTAATCCGAGGCGATCCGAGTTCAACCAGACGATGACTGGCCAATGAATGAGATACAGCCCATAACTCATGTGTCCCACTTGTACCAACGGACGCAGCGAGAGAAATTTGCGTAGTGGCCCATGTTGGATTGCGCCGACGATACATAATGCTGAACATGTCGCGAACAAAGTAAGAGCCCCGGAATACAACCATGGCGAATTGATGGTTGAGAACCTCGCCAGAGCGAAAACTCCGAGTAATGGAAAAAGGTAAAAAGTCGCCCAAGGTGGAGGGGTTTTCGTTGCCGAACGTTCAAGGGCAGGACCAAATAAACACGCTAGAGCCGAGCCCAGCAAAAGTTCGGCGGCACGCGTATGAGTTGCGTAATAGATGAGTTCGTGATCAGAAGTGACTGCAGTAGCCACTGTTGAGACTCCAACAGCAGCGAGCATCACTATGCCGATGCCACGACGCCGTAAGCCAAGGGTATAAAGACCCACAACCGCCAGTGGCACAATGACGTACAACTGTTCTTCGATCGACAGCGACCATAAATGTTGCAGTGGACTTGGTGATGCAAAGAGTTCACCATATGAATGACCAGAATAAATAAATCGCCAATTACTGAAATATAGAACTGCCGAAATTGCGTCACCTTTGATGCGACTGGCTTCGATGCTTGTGCTCAACCAACTCGCGAATCCGACAATGCCCGCAATCACAACTAATGAGGCAGGCGCTAATCGGCGTAAGCGCCGACCCCAAAACAATGTGAGGTCCAATCGACCCGAGTTCTCACATTCGTTGATTAACAGCGAGGTGATTAAAAACCCCGAGAGGGTAAAAAACACTGATACACCGAGGAAGCCACCGGGGAGCCAACCTAAGCCTGAATGGAAAATGATCACCAAGATGACTGCCACACCACGCAAGCCATCAACGCCACGATGGTGGGCTAGAGAAACGCGTTGCTCGGCTTTTTCAATCACCGGCATTTGAGATATCGATCAAGATTTTGCCGGTGTTAGCGTTGGCGCCCATAGCGATGTGCGCATCAGCGATCTGTGCAAACGAATAGCGACTATCAATGATTGGCTTCAGTTGACCACTTTCAAATAATGGCAAGACTTCAGCAGCAAACCTGCGTGTCAAAGCCGCTTTTTCTTCGAGAGGTCGAGCTCGAAGCGTTGTACCTATCCAACTTGCACGCTTCATCAGCAACATTCCAACATTGACTTGTGTTGATCCTCCACCCATTAAGCCGACTTGGACGATGGTTCCTTTTGTCGCTACTGCTCTCAGGTTGCGTTCAACTTCATCTCCACCGATGACGTCGAGAACGACATCAAAACCTTGTGGCACTGCACCTTGAACATCGGCCAGCCAATCATGCGGCGAACGCTCGAGAACGAGATCGGCACCGAGATCTCGACAAGTCTGCGCTTTACCCGATGAGCAGGTGACCGCGATACGTGCCCCCAGTGCTTTGGCAATTTGAATGGCCGCTGTTCCGACTCCGGATGCTCCAGCATGTACCAGCGCCCAACGTCCCGAGGTCAATCCACCTTGAAGGACAAGAGCGTCCCATGCAGTTAAGAAAACTTCTGGAATCGCCGCAGCATCGGCCAGCAGAATATTGCTCGGCACCGCAAGTAGTTGGCGCTCGTGAGTACAGATGTATTCGGCATATGCGCCGCCCGATTCAATCGCCATCACGCGATCTCCAAGTTTCCACATTTTCACGCGCTCGCCCACTGCACTCACAATGCCCGAGTATTCAAGTCCTGGGATTTCGAGAAAGCCGGCGCCTCGTGGGTCTGGATATCCACCCATACGTTGCAAGATGTCAGCGCGGTTCAACGCTGTTGCCCTTATCTGGACTTGCACCTCATCGGGACCGGGCGCGGGAACTTCGACATCCTCAAAGGTGAGAACCTCGGGTCCACCGTGCGACCGCAGGACAACAGCGCGCATGAGCAAGGTTCTAGCTCAGGCCATCTTCTGCTGAAGCCGACGATCAAGGGCCGCCAAGTAATCCTCAGTGGTCAACCACGGCTGATCCTTGGAAACCAAAATTGACAAGTCCTTGGTCATCTCTCCGGCTTCAACGCTTTCAACGCACACCTTCTCAAGATTTTCTGCGAACTCGATGAGCTTGGGGTTGTTGTCAAGCTTGCCGCGATGCTTCAAGCCACCAGTCCACGCGTATACCGACGCAACAGGGTTCGTTGACGTCTTATTGCCCTTTTGATGTTCGCGGTAGTGGCGCGTCACGGTTCCGTGAGCAGCTTCAGCTTCAACGGTCTTTCCATCTGGCGTCATCAAGACTGATGTCATCATACCGAGCGAGCCAAAACCCTGAGCGACGGTGTCACTTTGCACATCACCGTCATAGTTCTTGCAAGCCCAGACGTAGCCGCCTTCCCACTTCATGGCACAGGCCACCATGTCGTCGATCAAACGGTGTTCATAGGTCAGACCAGCCTTATCGAAATCAGCCTTGAACTCAGTCTCGAACACTTCTTGGAACAAGTCTTTGAACTGTCCGTCATAAGCCTTCAAGATGGTGTTTTTGGTGCTGAGGTACACCGGGTAGTTGCGGCTCAAGCCATAACGCATTGAGGCACGAGCGAAGTCACGAATGCTCTCGTTGTAGTTGTACATGCCCATCGCTACGCCACCGTCGGCGCCGTAGTTCGCAACCTGAAATTCCATCGGCTTGCTGCCATCTTCAGGAGTAAACGTCATCGTCACTGTTCCCGCACCAGGCACCTTGAAGTCCGTGGCCTTGTACTGATCGCCATGTGCGTGACGTCCAATCACAATTGGCTTGGTCCAACCGGGTACGAGTCGGGGAATGTTGCTACAGATAATCGGCTCACGGAAAACGACGCCACCAAGAATGTTACGGATCGTTCCATTGGGCGACTTCCACATTTTCTTCAAACCAAATTCTTCAACGCGAGCCTCATCAGGGGTGATCGTGGCGCACTTGACGCCCACGCCATGCTTCAAGATGGCATTAGCCGAATCGATCGTGACTTGGTCATCGGTTGCATCGCGACGCTCCATACCCAGGTCGTAATACTCAAGGTTGATGTCGAGGTACGGCAGGATGAGGCGATCTTTGATGAACTGCCAGATGATGCGCGTCATTTCATCGCCGTCGAGTTCGACAACAGTATTTTCAACCTTGATCTTGGCCATGGGGCGCCTCCGGGTGTGGTGGCCGCTGAGCGACCACGGGTTATGTCACTTGTATTGTACTTGTCAACCTTAGCCCGATACGCCACCCACGGGGCAACTAGTCGCTCCGCCAAGGTGCTCGGCCGAATTAACGCCCAAGGCTCACAAATACCAAGGCCAACGCCGCACACGCCATCCCGAGGAATTGGGAGCGATTCGCCTTCTCATGATCGAGACGCAAGGCCAAAACGATCGTGCTGACGGGGTACAAAGCCGTGATGACCGAAACCAATGACAACATTCCGTTGCGGTTAGCGAAAATAAACAACACATTGGCGCCCATATCAAAAAATCCGGCCCACAAGGCGATCGTGGGGATGCGACCTTGACCAAGCCTCGAACGGCCACGGAAAGCGATGATCGTTGCCGCAATCGATATCGACGCAATTCGCGCCGCCAGCAACGGCCACATTCCCGAGTCAGATGACGTGCGATCAAGACACACAAACATCCATCCGAATCCGCAACCCGCCAAAGTCGCCACGCCGACGATTGCCAACTTCGTTGGTGCGTGCGCAGTACCTACGGCACCAGTCACTAAAGCAATGCCGACGATTGCAATCACTATTCCTGCATAAGCAATGAGTGATGGTCGATCACCGAGAAAAAGACCCGTTCCAACCGGAAGGGCTGCACTGACAACGGCCGCAAGCGGAGCAACGACCGTCATCGAACCCTTCGCTAGCGCGTAATAAAAAAATGTCAGTCCAACAAATCCACCAAGACCACCAGCTGCGCCCCACAACCAGTCATGCATTCCTGGTGCAGGATCACCCAGAATGACAAGAAATATTCCTAACAGCATCAAACTAAAAATTTGTCCAGCGCAGGTCACGACCAAACTGTCAATCTTTCGTGACGCTCTCCCACCGCAATAGTCACCAACCCCATAAACAAGGGCAGCGGCAGCAGCAAGCAAAATCTCCACGCCTCATGATTAGCACGACTACACCTGTCAGCAATGACTTGGTTACTTTTGGTGCATGCGTCGTTCCATCATCGCCCTCGTGTCCCTGATATCTCTCACCGCCTGCGGGGGTGGATCATCGGGCACGACATCAGAGACTCCTTCAACAGATGTGGGGTCCAGTGAAGCTCCGGCTGAAACAACGACAACTCTGGCCACGCCGACTTCAATCGTTGCTCCGTACACGAGCGAGATCTATAGCGATCCCACGCACTGGACCTGTCGTCCTGACATGACCGACACCTGTGATGACGACACCAGCGTCACCATGATCAATGCGGATGGCACCACGGAAGTTGCAACCTTCACTCCAGATCCCGATGCCCCCGTTGATTGTTTTTACGCCTATCCGACATCTAGCGATGATCTCACTATGAACTCCGACCTCATCGCTGGACGCGAGAAGGAGGTCGCCTATCAACAAGCTGCCCGATTGTCCTCAGTATGTCGTATGTTCGCACCGACATACCGCAGCGTCACTTTGGCTGGGTTATTCAATCCCCCAGCGGGAGTTGACCGTGCAAGCGCGTGGATGATTCCCTTTGAAGACATTAAAGATGCCTGGAACCATTATCTCGCCAATGACAACCAAGGTCGGGGCGTCATTTTGTTGGGTCACTCGCAAGGAACTGGTCATATCATTCGCCTCTTGAAGGAAGTGGTTGATCCAAGTGAAGCGCAACGATCAGTATTGATTTCCGCCATCATGTTGGGCGGCGCGGTTGCCGTTCCTGAAGGCGAAGATGTCGGTGCGGCGATGCAAAATATTCCGCTGTGTCGTTCGAATGAACAAACTGGATGCATCATCACCTACGCATCTTTCCGCGACACAGCACCCCCGCCCGCCAACGCTTATTTCGGTAGGCCAGGAGGAATGGGACAACCATCGCCCGAAGGCGAAATGGCTGGTTGCACCAATCCCGCCGCATTAAGCGGGGGCACGGGCGTGTTGAAGTCGGCCTTTGTCACCGCCGACTGGGCATTTACCGACCCTGCACTTGCTGCTTCGATCACGACCCCATTCATGGGATTCCCCGACCTACTTGAGGCCGAATGTGTATATGCAAACGGTTTCTCTTATCTCGAAGTTCTCACCAATGCCGATCCAACAGACGCTCGCGCTGATTCATTCAAGGGTGACTTGTCACCAGAGTGGGGAACGCACGCAGTGGACTGGGAAATCGCGTCGCTGAACATTCTTGATGTCGTCAACGAAGAGATCAACCAATGGAAGAAAACTCACTGACTCATCGTTAGAGGCGGGGCTCACCTAAGGTACGAGAATGGAGCATGTTCGATTTGGCCGCACCGGCCTCAAAGTTTCTCGTTTATGTCTTGGCACGATGACCTTCGGTTATCAATGTGATGAGGAAATGTCTTTTTCCATCATCGACGCAGCCAGTGAAGCAGGAATCGACTTCATTGACACTGCCGATATGTACCCATTAGGTGCGCCGAGCGAACTCTACGGACGCACTGAGGAGATACTCGGGAAATGGCTCGCTGGCAAGCGGGATCAATACCTCATCGCTACCAAATGTTTTTTCCCAACGGGCAAGAAGGCTTGGGAAGGCGGCAACTCACGACAAAACATTATGCGCTCCATCGATTTGTCGCTGAAGCGTCTCGGCACTGACCATATTGATCTGTATCAAGTGCATTCATGGGACGCCAATACTCGCATCGATGAAACTCTCACAGCCCTTGAAGACCTCGTGAAATCAGGAAAAGTTCGCTATGTGGGCTGCTCAAATTTTCTCGCTTACCAACTCGCCCGCTCCATCGGACGCGCTGAAGTCCTCAGTCTCACTGGTTTTGAATCAGTACAGCCGCGTTACAACATGTTGTTTCGCGATATTGAGCGCGAACTTTTACCGCTTTGTGAAGATGACAACATCGCCGTGATTCCCTACAACCCATTAGCGGGAGGATTTCTCACTGGTAAACACCTGCGCGGAAATCCCACAGAAGGGAGTCGATTCACTTTGGGCTTCGCCGCAGGTCGATATCAAGCCCGCTATTGGCATGAGCATATGTTTGACACTGTTGACCAGTTACGCGAGATCGCGAACGAAACTGGCGTCTCCTTGGCGACCCTTGCCGTGCAGTGGGTACTCGCCAACAAAACTGTGACGTCACCGATTATCGGAGCCAGTCGACCCGAGCAATTGGCTGACGCAGTTCTCGCCACGCAATCCCCGATGAGCCCCGACATTAAAAAGCGCATTGACGAACTGACGCACGACTACCGCTTTGTTGACGACGCCCGCTGGTAATCATTGACCAGTGAGCGCTTTTGGTGGGCATGACGGGACTCGAACCCGGGACCTCTACCATGTCAAGGTAGCGCTCTAACCAACTGAGCTACACGCCCAAAAGCAGAACAAACCCTACAGGCTCAGCCACCGCCTCGCCCACCCACGAAGCCTGCTTTATTTGAGCCGAATCAGGACTTCATTGGCCAAAAGTCGACCCGCCCTCGTCAACGTGACCATCCCATGAGCCACATTCAGTAACTCGGACATCATCTCAAGATCCTCAGTCGTGAAAGAATCCATCGGGACGCCCTCACGCATTCGCATGGCCAATTGCAAACCCTCAAGTCGTCGCTCTTGGTCACCAAGCATTTCAAAAGAGGACTCTGCACTCTGCGACGAGTTAATCAATTCAATGAAGCGATCAGGGGTCCGCACATTCCACGAACGCCGACCATCGTGATGGGCATGGGCTGCACTCCCAAACCCGGCGTAGTTCCCCTGCAACCAATACAAACGATTGTGCTGGCACTCACGATCGGGCAGCGACCAGTTGGAGACCTCATAGTTCTTTAACCCAGCAGCAACTAACAAGTCATCGGCGACCTCATACATTTCTGCTTGAAGATCGTTATCCGGGTGACGCGTGGGATCATCGGCCAACGGAGTACCCGACTCAACAGTCAGTCCATACGCCGACACATGAGTTGGTTGCAATTCGAGGATTGAGCGCACAGTTGCCGACCAATCGGCGACTGATTCGCCGTGAACTCCGTAGATAATGTCCAGATTGATATCCACAAAGCCAGCTCGACGAGCCATCTCTAGTGAACGATGCACATTGTCGGGATCATGCGTGCGCCCCAGCGATTTCAGGACATGAGATTGCATTGATTGCACACCGAAACTCAAACGATTGACCCCGCCTTCGATAAATCTGGACATCATCTCATCGGTGACATCATCAGGATTGCATTCAATGGTTATCTCGGCATCACTCGTGACCGGAATTCCCGCTAAGACCCGGACCAAGTCCTCTGGTGGGACACGGGTAGGAGTTCCACCTCCGACGAAGATTGACGTTGCCCTCGGCATTGCAGCAGAAACCGCCCGATCAATCTCTGTTGAAAGTGCTCCTAAATAATCTTCAATAATGTGATCGCGGTCCGTGAATGTGGCGAAGGCGCAATAATCACAACGATGTCGACAGAAAGGAATGTGTACATACACCCCATAGCCCGCGTTTTCGGTGACTCCCATTAGTTTGACTGCGATGGCTTGAAGAGTAAGCCGAGGCTTTCAAGTCGTTTGCCCACATCGTCAGTTGGCGCATTGATCATCGCCGCAATCGCTCGCACGTCGTCGTTACGAACAGTGAGAACCTTGCCGTTAAAGTCGCCGCGTTGGACTTGAATCAGAGATAAAAAGCGAGACAGCATGTCAAACTCCTGACCCTTGAGCATCGCCAACTTCTGCAAATCAATCACCAGTTTTTCGCTGACGAAAACTGCCGATGCATCACCCGTAAAGTCATCTCGCGGTAGCAGTTGCTCAATAGACACAACATAAAACGTTGCCAAGCGTCGCAAGCGGGGCAATGAAATCGCCCGCTCTCCACGCTCATATGCACCCACTACCGAGGCTTTGAACTCTTCTTGTGATTGAAGTTCAACATCTTGAAGCGACATCTTCTTTTGCCGACGAATTGATCGCAAGCGCTCACCAACTTGGAGATTAAAGGCGAGTGACTCAGCGTCATGTTCGTCAAAAGTTCTCTCCTCAGCCATGTTGCACCCTTTGCTGGCTCATCAATACTGCAGCGGCCACGGCGGCGGTCTCTGACCGCAAAATACCGCCAGGCAAACTCACACGTTGTTGGCTCAGGGCTAACTCTTGGTGAGTAAATCCACCTTCTGGTCCGATCACGATCACAGAAATCGCGGAGTCAATACTTTGACCACCAGGTTCAGCAAAGGCCACATTCGGACCTTGTGATGCAACGAAGGCTTCTAAGGAAAGAAAGACTTTGTGTACCTGTGGAATCGTCACACTTCGACTTTGCATTGCCGCCTCGCGAGCAATCTTCTGCCAGCGGATTTGATTCTTAGATCCTTTGTTTTCGTCCCAGCGCACAATGCATCGCTCAGTGATGAGTGGCACGATGTGCTCAATGCCTAATTCGGTCAATTTCTGCACCACGAGGTCAGGTTTATCACCCTTGGTCACTGCGAAAGCCACTGTCAACTCACGCAATTGTTGTGGTGCCTCACGAATTTCCGAAGCCTCAATATCCAAAATTGTTGACTGGCGATATTGGCACATACGCCACGAGCCACGACCATCGCTGACTGAAACTACCTCTCCACCTCTCAAGCGCAGAACTTTACTGAGGTGATACATATCCTCTTCGCTCAAGACTGGTTGAGCGAGGTCAGCCACAAAAACGTGGGCAGCGGCTTGGCGCCGCTCGTTCATGAGAAAGCCGATTTTATTTTGGAGAACAAACTCTTGTCGGCCGGTGCGACTTCTTCACCACGTTGCTGAGCAAACAAGCGTAAAACTTGCGCTTCGTCATCAGTCAATTTGCTCGGAACGACAACCTTGATAATCACTCGCAGATCGCCGCGTCCAGAAGCTTGCAGGCGTGGCACGCCACGACGACGCAACATGAATTCACGTCCTGGTTGCGTTCCAGCGGGAATCAACAGTGTTTCATCTCCATCAAGGGTGGCCAATTCAAGTGACACCCCAAGAGTTGCTTGGGCAATCGAAATTTCAACTTCAGTGATCAGATCAAAACCATCGCGCACATATCGGGCGTGTGGCTTGACTCGCAGGCGAACAAATAAATCCCCTGCTCCCCCACCCCGCTCACCGACTGCTCCGCGACCTGTGAGACGCATCGTTGAACCTGAGTCAACTCCCGCAGGTACATCAACTGCGTAGTTTTTTTCGGTGATCACACGACCTTTACCCGAGCACGGTACACACGGAGTGACAATCACTTTGCCGAAACCGCCGCATCGGGGGCAGGCCGACATGGTGACCATCTGTCCTAACAAACTTTGGCGCACGCGTTGCACTTGACCCACGCCATTACATTGCGAACAAGTAACTGCTTGGGTTCCTGAACCTGCTCCGCTACCTGAGCAGTCCTCACATGCCAAAGCAGTGCGCACATCAACCGAAATGTTGGCTCCAAAAACAGCCTCTTCAAATGTCAGGTCGGCAGTGGTTTCCAAGTCTTCACCGCGTGGTGGACCTGTTGGACCGCGCTGTGAACCAAAGGGGCTTCCACCAAAGAAATTCTCGAAGATATCCCCGAGGCCTCCACCACCACCGAAGAAATCACCGCCGCCGCTACCACCACCACCGCCCGAGACACCTGCCTCACCGAAGCGGTCGTAACGAGCCCGTGAGTCGGCGTCAGATAAGACTTCGTACGCCCGAGCCACTTGCTTGAACTGCTCTTCAGCGGCAGAATCACCAGGGTTAGCATCCGGGTGCAGTTGGCGTGCCTTGACTCGATAGGCCTTTTTGATTTGATCAGCAGATGCGTTGCGCTGGACGCCCAAAAGTTCGTAGTAATCAGCCATCATCGTTCTTTTTCTGTCCTGCCTCGTCAGCCTTCGCCGAGTCGACGCCCCAATCGATCTGAGACCACTGCAACGGTAGCGAGGGCTTGACGGTAATCCATACGAGTGGGCCCTAAGACACCCACAGTTCCCATCTGTTCGCCATCAACAACGACAGGCGACACAACGACCGAGCAACTTGCCAAAGGCTCAATGCCATGTTCGGCACCAATCGACACACTCAGCCCACGATCCAGAATATCGCGCACAAGTGTCACCACTAAATATTGCTGTTCCAAAGTTTGCAGAACCTGACGTACGACATCAACGGCATCAAAAGCGGATGCCATCGAGGCGGCACCACCAACATAAACAGAATCATCTGCGCCGACATGACTGAGTGCCAACATCGCTCGGCGGCAAATATCATCCACACCTTCATCACCACTCGAGGAGATATCCTTGCCTCCTGACAATCCGTGTCCCATCATCGCCTGACGAAGATGCACAGTCGCCGCGAGCAGACGCGACTCTGGGATCTCAGTATCAAACTCAAGATGTTCACTTTCAACGGCTCCATTTGACATGACGGCGACGACCATTGCTTGACGCGCTGACAAGCCCACAACTTGCACCGAACGAACTTCGGCTCGCTCAACTTTTGGTCCAACAACGACCGAGGCATAGTTCGTCAGCCCAGCCACAAGATGCGATGTGCGCGCCAATAATTCTTCCATGCGACCGTGCGCACCATTGAAGAAATCACGGACTTGGCTGACCTTGAGATCGTCTAGTTGACCTGGCTGACTGAGATGGTCAACGAAAAAGCGATACCCCTGATCGGTCGGGATGCGACCAGCCGAGGTATGGGGTTGAGTAAGAAAACCTTCTTGTTCCAAGAAGGCCATTTCGTGTCGCACAGTGGCCGAGGAGACGTTAATTTCATGCGCGTTGGCGATATGCGATGAGCCCACGGGCTGCCCAGTACCGATGTACTCCTGAACGACAGCACGCAAGATTGCAGTTTTTCGATCATCCAACATGACCCTCACAATCTAGCCCCCCGAGGCCCACTGATTGGGCGCAAAAACCGCCACTTGTGTGTGGCTTTCGCGCCCAAGGGATTGGGGTTACTCCCGTGCTTTATATCGCGCTAGCGCTTCGTCACGTTCCACGCCATGATCAACAATCGGCGCCACATAACCAAGCGGGACACCAGATCCTTTGCGCTTGCTATCAAATGGGGCATGAATCACCGCCGCTGAGAGACCTGCCAACTCGGGTACGAAACGTCGTACATAGTCACCTGCTGCGTCGTAACGCTCGCCCTGCAAAATGGGGTTGAAGACGCGAAAGTAAGGTGAAGCATCGGTGCCAGTTCCCGCTGTCCACTGCCAACCGTGGGCATTACTTGCGAGATCTCCGTCAACTAAATGTTTCATAAAGAAACGCGCTCCCCATTGCCACGGTAGATGCAAGTCCTTAACTAAGAAACTCGCCACAATCATCCGCACGCGATTATGCATCCAACCCGTCTGCACCAATTCGCGCATTCCAGCGTCAACGATCGGATATCCCGTCTCGCCGCGACACCATGCGGCAAAGCGAGCCTCAGCGATTGGCCCAGAATCATTTACGAGCCCATCAAGCTTCCGATTGAGGTTGCGCCACCCCGTATCGGGAAAACGAAACAGGACATCAGCATAAAACTCGCGCCATGCCAACTCGCTGCGAAAAACATCATGCGAACGATCGGGAAGCAAATCGGCGATGAGTTGACGCGGATGTACTATCCCCCAACGCAAAGCAGCCGACAGGCGACTTGAACCGGCAACTCCTGGTTCATTGCGTCGCTCAACATAGCCATCAAGACCCTCTGCACCCCGCAGGCGGAACTCATTCCATTGATCATGGACGCTCTCCTCGTCATGGGGCGGCAAGACGAAATCAATCTCTGGGCGCAGAGGTGCACCATCAGATCTCACGACTGGAACTCCCAGCCATTGGGGATCACGTGGCGCATCTTGCGGACCATCCCACCCAAGTGCCAGCCAGCGTTTTGAAAACGGCGTGAAAACCGAATACGAGGTGCCATCGTCCTTCATCACTCGACCCGGTGCCACAGCGTACGGAGAACCAACTCCGCGGAGACGCCGTCCCTGGGATACCAATCGTTCGGCAATTTCAATGTCGCGTCTGCGACCGTAGGGAGCAAAGTCTCGCGCTATATAAACATCTGTGGCGTCAAGTTCTTTGGCTAAATCAACGATGACATCAACTGGATCCCCGTGACGAAACACCAAGGCCCCATCCATTGAAGCATTCAGTGCGGCCAAAGCGTCGCACATATAAGCCACACGCGGAGCGCCAGCATTTTTCATTAAATGCGGATCAACCACAAAAACAGGAATCACGTCGCTGTGTTCAGCCAAAGCCGCTAGCACGGCCGAGTTATCCGTCAAACGCAGGTCTCTTCTGAACCACATGATTGCCCGTGTCATCGTGGACCCCTACAAATCTGGAAAACGAAGACGAATGGCGTTTGCGTGAGCAGGAAAACCTTCAATATCGGCAAGGGTGATCACCGTTGGTGCCAATCGTCGTAAAGCGTCATGACTCGCACGCGCTACTGCAGTGCGCTTGAGGAAGGATTCAACCGTGATACCACCTGTGACTCGCGCAAAACGGTTTGTCGGCAACGAAGCCGGAGCACCGATGACAAAATTGCCAGCAGAAAATGGAGTGTCTTGCCCAAGCAGAATCTCTCCCGCATGAATCAACAAGCCGATAACCATTTCTTCACTCTCTGGTCGCACCACTAACTGCAAATGTTCAGGTGCGAACTCGTTAGCAACCTGCGTTGCCTCTCGCAAATCATCAACGAGCACGCAACCACCGTTGATACCTAATGAGGCCGCCGCAGCGGCAGCGCGCACCTCAGGTAATGCGGCGATCTGCTTGACCAATTCAATCTCAGTAGCACGCGCAAGGTCGCTGCTGGTCGTGATCAGCAAGGTGCAACTATCCGTACCGTGTTCGGCCTCAATCAACAAGTCGGCAGCGAGTCGCACAGGATCCGCTGAGTCGTCAGCAATGACAACACTCTCAGTCGGTCCAAGGGCCATCTGAATCGTCGTGCCGTAACGTTGCACTTCCAACTGCGCCACGGTCACAGGTAACGAACCAGGACCCATAACTTTGACAACTCGTGGAATGCTCTGAGTACCAAAAGCCAAAGCGGCGATACCTGCGGGACCATTCACGCGGAATATCTCGCGCACGCCGAGTTCACGGGCAACACAAATAACCACCGGATCAACAGCGCCGTGTGCACCTGGCTGTGGTGGGACAACGACCGCAATCTTTTGTACACCAGCGACCACCGCAGGCGTCGCGAGTTGAGCCAAGACACTTGGATAACTGGCTTTGCCGCTCGGGCAAAACAAACCCGCCGAGGCAATAGCCGAAACTCGTTCTCCGACTGTCAAACCAGGCTCGCTCTCAAAACTCCAGTTGCCAAGACGGCTCAATAACTCGTCGTTGAAACGACGGATGTGATCAACCATGTCAGTGATCGCCACTTTCAAAGCGGCGTCAATCTTTGTGGGCGCTGACTCCCACTCATCGTCAGAAACGCGCAGACCCGATGGCTCCACCGAGACCTCATCAAATTTCGCCAAGGCATCACATACTGCGGCATCACCACGATCACGAACATCAAGCACGAGGTCCGAAATTTGCTGACGCAATTCAGGCGAGATCACCTTATTTAAGTCGCGGTCAACCAATGCCAGACGCTGAGCCACATCCATCTTGGACCATGTCAAATTGCGCAATACCGACTGTCGAGACATCACTAACTACAGTACCCGCCCCGATACGGCGAGAGGAGATCGTTTAACGAGCCCACAGCTCAGTCGTCCAACTTTAAGGCAGAAATGAAAACGTCCCCAGGCACCTCAACGCGCCCAATCGCTTTCATCTTCTTCTTGCCTTCCTTCTGCTTGTCAAGCAATTTGCGCTTACGCGAAATGTCACCTCCGTAACACTTGGCAAGAACATCTTTACGCTTGGCCTTCACGGTCTCGCGCGCAATGACCTTGCCCCCGATTGCGGCCTGAATCGGCACATCAAACATCTGCCGTGGGATGAGTTCCTTCAACTTTTCGCACATCCGCTGACCGTAATGAAAGGCTTTATCGCGATGCACAATCATCGAAAATGCATCGGCGACGATTCCGTTGAGAACGATGTCCACCTTGGCTAGATTGCTGCGCTGATAACCAGCCAATTCATAGTCCAAACTGGCATAGCCCTGCGAACGGCTTTTCATCTGATCAAAGAAGTCAACAACGACCTCGGCAAGGGGAATGACATAGTGCAATTCGACGCGCTCAGGTGAAAGATATTCCAACTTTGACATATCGCCGCGACGCGACTGACAGAGTTCCATCAGGGTTCCGGTGTATTCCTTTGGAGTGATGATGCTCACTCGGAAATATGGCTCTTCGATGTAGTCAATATTTTGCGGGGCAGGAAGATCCGCCGGATTATCTACTTTTTCGACTTCGCCGTTGGTCTTCATCACCCGATATTCAACGCTTGGAGCGGTGGCAATGAGAGCTAAAGCGAATTCACGCTCAAGACGTTCCTTAACGATCTCCATATGTAAAAGCCCAAGGAATCCACAACGAAATCCGAAGCCCAAAGCGCCCGATGATTCAGGTTCATAGGTCACGCTGGCGTCATTGAGTTTCAGTTTTTCCAAACTCTCACGCAAGTTTTCAAAGTCATCGCCGTCAATGGGATACAGACCGCAAAAAACCATCGGCTTGGGATCGCTGTAACCCGGCAGTGCTTCGGTCGCGGCCTTACCAAAGATGGTCACAGTCTCACCCGAGCGGGCTTGAGCGACTTCTTTAATTCCCGCAATCAGGTATCCCACTTCACCTGGTCCCAATTCCGCGACCGGTGTCGGTACTGGACGACGAACACCGATCTCAATGGCTTCCAACTGGGAACCCGCCTGCATAAATTGCACCCGCGCCCCGGTCGTGAGGCGGCCATTCATCACTCGAATCGAAGACACAACGCCGCGATACTGGTCGTACTGGCTGTCAAAAATCAGGGCCTGCAAGGGCGCTTCGGGATCCCCCGAAGGTGCCGGAATACGTTGGCAAACAGCATCAAGAAGTTCGGGAACCCCGTGACCAGTCTTGGCCGAGATGCGCAAAATATCCGAAGCCTTGATGCCCAAGACATTTTCAATTTCTTGGGCGTAACGATCAGGATCAGCCGCTGGAAGGTCAATCTTGTTCAGAACAGCCACGATCTCCAGATCGCTTTCCAGCGCCAGGTAACAGTTCGCCAAAGTTTGAGCCTCAATACCCTGCGCAGCATCCACCACCAGGACAACCCCTTCGCAGGCGGCTAACGAACGACTGACCTCATAACCGAAGTCCACGTGACCAGGGGTGTCAATGAGATGCAGGGTGTACCCATTCCAATCCACACGCACGTTTTGGGCCTTAATGGTGATGCCCCGTTCTCGCTCAAGATCCATTGAATCGAGGTATTGAGCGCGCATATCACGCACTTCTACGGCATGGGTAATCTCCAAAATTCGGTCTGAAAGAGTGGATTTGCCATGATCAATATGGGCAATGATCGAGAAGTTTCTAATGCGGGAGATGTCCATGGGGGTTTTGAGGGCGATTCAACCCCCGAAAAAGGAGTGAAGGCGCACTTCAGAGACTATCGTTCCACGGAACCTAAGAGAGTAAACAGCGGTGGTGAGATACGCCTGGCGCTGGTAACCTCCTAGGGCTGTTTCAATCGCATATGAGGTCCCCGTGGCAAATATTAAAAGTCAAAAGAAGCGAATTCTTACTAACGCCAAGAGCGCTGAGCGCAACAAGGCTATGAAGAGTGAGTTAAAGACCCGCGTTAAGACTGCACGGGCGACCCTCGGCACCGAGGCAAACGCCGAAGATGTTCGTCTTGCCGTGAAGCGCATTGACATGGCCGCCGCCAAAGGCATCATTCACAAAAACACGGCCGCTCGTCGTAAGAGCCGCCTGATGAAGCACGTCAACGTCGCTGGCTGACGACTCCGTTCAACTTTGCCAATCTGGCGATCAGAACGTCCATCACAACATCTTCGTCAAGCCCAGTCGAGCCGCGCAGATCCAAATCGGCAGCGGCAAGTAACTCGAAGGCTCGCCGAACTCCGGCACCAGTTAATGATCGAAAAGTCCTTAGTGCTTTTTCCGCGGCAAAGCCCTTCGCTCCCAAGAGCGCTTCGGCCTCAGCCAGCGTCGGGACATCAGCAACATCAAGTTTCGCCAAACGTGAATAATGGCCATGTAACTGCGCCATGATTTGTAGAGGGTGACGCTCCCCCGCATTCATCAAACGACGCGCCGCGAGAAGCGCTTTAGCGGCGTTGCCCGAATCAATCCCATCAGTTAAATCCCATGGCTTTGTGTCCCCACGCTCACCCAAAAATGGCTCAAGTCTTTCTTTATTGATGCGTTGATCACCGTATGTCGATTTCAAGGTGGCAGCGAGCCCACCTAAACGCGTCACATCTTCGCCCAGCCAATCAATGAGTAAGGCAACTGCGGGTGCATCGAGTACAAGACCGAGACCCGACAATTGTGTTTCCCACCATTCGCGGCGTTCATTGGCACGCGTTGGTGGAGATGGATCAATCGTTTGCCCACCGCACAGTTTGAGTGCAGCCACGATGACCTTGCTGACTCGACCACTGCCCCACTCAATCACCATGTCTGTGAAATCCGGGGGGCCCTGTAAATAGGCAGCCAGGACATCAAGATCGTCAACTCCGAATGCCGAGACTTTGCGTATCACAATGATGCGCCGTTCAGTGAGAAATGGTGGGGTCATCGCCGATTCAGTTGCGCCAGCCATGACGTAATCGCCATCAAACTCTTCAAGCATTAGTGAGCGATCTTGATCACCGATGAGTTCGCGAGCTTTATCCGACACGGCCTCACTGACAAGAACATCGTCAGAACCATGGAATAGATACACACTCATATCTCTAGGTTGTCACATCGGTGTCGGGGCAACATCGCCCAAAGGCCGAGACCGACCAAGCTGGTGCTCGCCGCAAGGTTGATCCACATCGGCGGTTGCAGGCGTTCGCCAATCGCCGCCACCGTGTCCACCCAACGCACACCGATTCCGAACGGCCACATCAGCACATGGGCCAAAGAAACTGGGGCAAATCCTGCCGCAAGGGCGACTGGCACGCCCAGCAGCATCACGATGCCTGCCACTGGGACTGCAAGCAGATTGCAGGGTACAGACATCGCGCTTGGCCACCCAAAAATCATGACCGACACTGGAAGCACTCCGAGTTGGGCGGCTAAAGACGGCACGATCCAAACCATGAGCCACGGATGGTGAGCCATTCTCGTGCGTTCCAAAGAACGCTTCAAGGGTTGCGAGAGCAAGATCAAGCCCCCACTTCCACCGACAGATAGCCACCACCCCACTGACCACACAAGAAACGGATCAATGATAAACAGACCCAACATTGTTGCCGCCAGAATCTTGCTCGCACTTGAGGTTCGCCCTGCGGCGAAAACAATGGCCGAGATGCCCGCCATCGTCACTGCGCGCACCACCGATGGTTCAACTCGCGTCATGATCGCAAACCACGCCAAAATCAATAACGTCAAAACCAAACGTGGGGACCGCTTGAGGCGTGAGAGAACTGGTGCCACGACTGCCAAAATAAATGCCACGTTTTGTCCTGAGACAGCAGTGAGATGGGCCAGACCGCTTGAGCGAAATCGCCGCACCATGGAATCGGGTTGCTGAGAGTCATCGCCGTACACCAGCCCTGAGAACAGCGCCCCTTGATCACCAGAAAGTGTTTGAGCACCGTCGCTTAGCGCGCTGCGGACGCGATTAGCTGCCAACATAAAACGCGATTCAAAAGCTTGCGCCCCCTGCTCAACGTCTGAGAGCGTGCTCACTTCAAAACGCCCAACAATGTGTCGCACCTCAAGACGCCGTTGATAACGAGAACGCGTCGGTTCACGTTGACCAATCACCGCTAGTGATTCACCAGCCACATGCTGCATCGCTCGTTTCGCCTTGCTGCCATAGAGCCACGACTCAAAACGCTGCCCAGCGATTTCGCTGACGATTCGCACACCTGCACCAACGGGTTCAGGATCAGTGACCAAAACTGCTCGACCCGTGAATGGACCCATCTCTGCCGAGTGCACCGCACTCCACTCACTATGACTACGCAACCCACCCACCACGGCGCAGACACAGAGCAGCAGGATCATCCAGCGAATTTGGGAGAACATAATTATTCCAAGGAGAGCAACGGTAATCATCAACCACCCTCCCCGAGCGCTCCAACTGGTGAAGCCTTTTTCACCCAACCAAATTCCCAGCAATGTGGCTCCTGCCGCCAAGCCCAAGAAGTAATGCCACGCTGATGCACCCTCAGCGTCGTACTCTTGAACTTTGTGAGTGCCCGTTTGAGTTTGAGTCCTGATGCGGACATCGTTCCCGACGGAGTTGAGTTTCATCGACAGATGGTGCGTCGTCAGGGGCCGCTGTTGGCCATCGCCATCTCTTGCACTATCGGACTTTTGGCGGCCTTGTTGTTGTGGGGTTCGACTTCGGCTCTGCGCGGCGTGCCAGGTTTCATTCTCTGTGTCCTTGCCGTCCCCACCTCCTCGCTGTTCGGCATCCCCGTTATGGGAGGTGAGTTGCGCTGGATCTTGGCAGTGCTCAGCAGTTTGGTGTTGTGGTTCTATGTGGGTCATCTGGCAGCCCAACGCTCCACTCGGCGCGTGGCTACAAGTTGGCTGGAGTGGCGCCGTGAGTGGACCCGTCTGGCAATCGGTATATGGGCGGGATCATTGCTCGGTTTAGGTCTGGCGGCCACAGTCTTATCCGTCAGCCTGTGAGATCTGCTCATTACTGATGTGAGCACTAGGTAGTGACCATGTCACGCAGAGCAGCAAATTTCGCTGGTCCGATGCCTGGGACATCTTGGAGTTCTTCAATACTGGAAAATTGCCCATGTTGATCACGGAAACTTACGATCGCCGCGGCGGTAGCAGGTCCGACCCCAGGCAATAAATCAAGCGTCGCTAGATCAGCGGTGTTGATGTTGATGGGATATGAAATGCCTTCTGCTGGCATATCTGCGGTTCCGCCGGCGATTGGACCAGATTGGTTTCCTGGGACTTTTTCTCCAAATGCTGGAACGTATATCTGCTGCCCATCGCTCAACGGCACAGCCAAATTAATGGAATTCAAATCAGCACTTTTTGTGCTTCCCCCAGCAGCTCTAATTGCGTCAATCACACGCGAACCTGGCAGGACCATATAGACCCCCGGCTGATTCACCCGTCCAGCCACATGCACCGTCAAGAATTGCGCAATCGTTGTCGTTGTTGTTGCTGAAGGAATGTGTTGACTTTGCGGGACCGTGGAGGCATAGATCAAGGAAGTTTCAACGGGAGTCGGCGGTGAGCGAACTAAAAAATATCCGCCAAATCCAACGACCCCAATACAGACACATCCCGTCAGAATCCTGCCCCAGCCAAGCCACTGCAGGCTTTCTTGAGCGTGTCGCAACAAACTCATGACTGTGCCGACACGCTCTTTCATCGGTTCTTCGTTGGAGGACGTAGGACGCCACTGTTCCACTTCGCACCATTCTTTATCTACCGCTAAATGCCTCAGTCCATAGGGGCGAGATATTAACGCTGGTGTAGCGGCGTCAGCCTTCGACTGGAGTGCGCCAATGCATGGAGATCACTGCTCGGCGATTGCTCTCGTGCCGTACCTGATCTTCAATCATTGCTTCATCCCATCCCAATAAGGGGCCAGCAATGATCGCGACGCGACGCAGAGTGTCGTCACTTACTGGCCCGAGTGTGCCGATCACCAAACGGCGATCAACGATGTCCGACAATGTGCGCGCACCTTCATCAGCGACGGCGAAGATGATTTGCGCTTCAATATCCAAGCAGTCAGCCACGAGGCGTGCAGCGGAGAGGGGTGATTGCTCGACGATATTTGCAATCCGAGTCCACTCTGTGCCGTACAGCCGAGCAATATGCTCACCAATATCGTGGGGAATGCCCAAAATCTTCATTGAACGAGCAGCATCAACAATAAAAGGTTCTGCATCTTCAGCCCAAGCAAAAGTTCCAGCAGCAGCAGTTGCGCGCGAATCGAAGAATCGAGAATGTGCACCTTTGAGTTCGTTCGCTAGCAGTGCATCAACCATTTCTTCGGCAGTGGCGCGGCCAGTTGTCCATTTGCCACCACCGATTGACCACAAGTTGTCGACTCCATGATCCACATGGTGATACAACTCGTGGGCTCGACTCGCCGAGTAGGTTTCTGTGTCATCGGGTCCATCATCTTTGGAGCCAGAGTCTTTGGCGTGAGTCGCGCGTATTAACGGGCGAACTCCGACAGTTGTCATCTCGACATCCGCAGCGGTCAATTTTTTCTCCTCTGCGCGCATCGTGGAGTTAACGGTGTCCAAAATAATTTCAACATCACTCGGATCAACAACAACAGATGACTCATCACCGGCAATCGGTGTATCGGTCGGACCAATAAACGATTTACCCATCCACGGCGAGACAATCACATGACGACCTGACTGAGCGCGAGCGAACACGGCGTCGGTGACTCGACCTGGACCTCCGAGTGGGCGCGTGAGAATGTGCACACCCTTAGAACGATCTACCCCGACCCCGGTACCCCGCGCCAACTTGCCCAATACTTTGTCGATCCAAGGACCCGCAGCGTTAATGACCACTTTGGCAAGCACGCGTTGTGATTCTCCTGATAACAAGTCGGTCACTTCCACCCCTTGAATAACCATCCGCTCAGAGTTGGTGGAAATGAAGCCATCAACACGCACATGATTCATCAATACCGCTCCTGCGCCAGCGGCCGATTTTGCATAAGCCAACAACAAACGTTCGGGGTGAATATTCAAGGTGTCGTGATATGCGAAAGCACCTTGCAAGCCTGTTTGGTCAAGCCACGGAACAGCGGCCAGAAGTCGCGCCCGACTGAGCCAACGCGGGTGCGGTATTCGCAAACTGTCAGGGGCTTTCAAGTTGCGGTCAAATGCCAAAGTGTCATAGAGCAGCACCCCGGCGCCAATCAGCGCTGTGGGAGGTTTACTCCAGCGCCATGCCGGCATAATGAAGCGAGTTTGTTGCACCAAGTGGGGTGCACCAAGGGCGAGAACTCGTCGCTCACGCAAGCTCTCGCGCACGACAGCAATGTCATATTGCTCAAGGTAACGAATACCACCGTGAATATATTTCGTGGTCGCCGAACTCGTGCCAGAGCCAAAGTCGTCGCGCTCAAAGAGGATTGTTTTTAAGCCTCGTGATGCCGCTTCCCTGGCTACGCAGATGCCAGTGATCCCACCGCCAATGATCGCCACATCAAAATTGGTCTCATCAATCGTGCGGGTGAGAGTAAATGCAGATCCAGATGCGTTCATACGGTGCGATACCAACTCAATCGGACATCAGTACAGGCGTGCAGTGAGTTTTTTTCGCCACACTGCAGTGCGCGGATCGTCAAGACCCATGACCTCAAGGATGTCGACGAACTGTTGGCGCGCATCATCATCAAGTTTGACCGAGTCAAGTAATTTTTCTAACTGAGTGTCGTAGTCATCAGGCGGGCGTAACGACAAGCGAGCTGCTGCTGAGGCCTTACGTACATTCTCTGTCTCTGGAACACGGGCAAGTAGCGACAGTGCCCCTTCACCTTCGCCACGGGCTGTCAAAATAGTCGCCAAAGCCACAATGGCGATCTCGTTACCAGGTTCGATATCAAGAACCGCTAACAAACTCTGTTCATCACCACGCGCGATGAGAGAAGCGATCTCTTCTTGGGTAGCCGTTGGCAACATTTGCTCAAGGAACTGCGCTATTGCGGCTTCGCTCAGCTGACCTTGAAACTCGCCCAAGATTCCACCGTCGCGCAAGGCGAACAATGCTGGAACTGCTTGCACCCGAAACGCCTGCACGATCGAGGGATTGTCATCCACATTAATGCGCGCCAAAAGAATTTTTCCAGCGGTGGCGTTAATCATTCGCTCAACTACTTCACCAACGGCTACGCAGGCATCACTACGCGGTGACCAAAGATAAACCACGACTGGACCTTGGGCTGATCGGGCTAATACATCAGACTCAAAATTTGCTTCCGATACATCAATAGTCATGCCATGACGCTACCTCAGAAGAGTTATCAGCGTGCCCTTGACCCGCCGATAACCAAGCAAAACTGCCTAACCGAGAGAACTTCTAGATACCGTACGAGGGGTGAGTAGCCAAGCCAGCGACGAGAATATTCCGGGATTGAATATCACCAATGTCACTGCTTGGCTCGAGAACAATGTGAGTGGCGCACGTGGGCCATTTATCTTTGAGGTCATCGCTGGCGGCCACTCAAATCTGACTTTCAAAGTCACAAGTAGCAATGGACAAATCTTTGTTCTACGCCGCCCTCCTCTCGGTCATGTTCTCGCCAGCGCACACGATATGGGTCGCGAACATCGCCTCATTTCAGCGCTCAGTACGACCAATGTTCCTGTCGCTCCTGCAGTCGGATTTTGCGAGGATCTCGAAGTCAATGGCGCACCGTTTTATGTCATGGCCTTCGTCGATGGCTTGGTTATTCGCGATCGCGAAAGTTCGGAACGTTTACTTCTCCCCGATGCCCGCCGTCGTGCCAGCGAATCAATCGTGGACACGATGGCCGCAATTCATGCCGTTAATCCGATCTCGGTCGGTCTTGATGATTTGGGTCGTCACGAGGGTTACATCGCTCGTCAACTCAAGCGTTGGTACGGACAATGGAATCAGCAAAAAACGCGTGATTTGCCGAGCGTTGATCGAGTCCACGATGAACTCATGTTGCGTATCCCCGAACAAGGTCCAGCGACCTTGGTTCATGGCGATTATCGCCTTGACAACTGCATGATTGACTCCAGCGGCCAAGTCATTGCGGTCCTGGATTGGGAAATTTGCACATTAGGTGACCCTATGGCTGATCTTGGATTACTAATGGTTTATTGGTCTGGACCCGGCGACCTCGATGCAGTACTGACTGGCATGTCCTCAACTGCACCTGGCTTTCTTGACCGTATTGATATGGCGCGGCGCTACGGCGAAGTCAGTGGTCGCGATATTTCGCAACTTGATTTCTACGTCGCATTTGCTTATTGGAAGTTGGTCTGCATTCTTGAGGGCGTGTACTCGCGTTATCTCGGTGGCGCCTTAGGCCAACGAGATCCAGCAGAACTTGAGCCTTTCAATCAGCAGGTTCTCTCGTCAGCCAAAAAAGCCGAAGAGATGTTGAGCCGATTGGGATGAGTGATCCAATCCGGGATGTTCAGTTGCATGGTGAGTTGCCAAAACTCAACAGACCAATTTTGATAGTGATGTTGCAAGGCTGGATTGACGCCGCAGGTGCCGCTAATGACACCATGTCATTGATTGAAGGACAAATTGACCCACTTCCCGTGGCGACTTTTGATCCCGATGTTTTTATTGATTATCGTGCGCGGCGCCCCACCATGGAAATTCGTGAAGGCCGTAATAACGGTCTTGACTGGCCATCTATTGACCTGTACTCGGGACATGACGCCAATGGACGCGATGTGTTAATCCTCAGAGGTCACGAACCAGATTCGGCATGGAATCGTTTTTCGGCTGCGATTCGCGAGTTATGCCTGAGGATGGATGTGTCCATGATGGTTGGTCTGGGCGCCTACCCCTTCCCCACCCCTCATACTCGAGCGATCAATCTCTCCTGCACAACTCCGACCGTGGAACTTTTGGAAAAAGCTCCGTTTTTACGCAGCACAGTAGACGTTCCTGCTGGCATGGTCGCAGTGCTTGAACAGGTTCTCCATGACAGCGGCATCCCCTCCATCAGCGTGTGGGCCCAGGTTCCGCAATATCTGCCTGGCATGACGTACCCAGCAGCCTCATCAGCACTTCTGCGGGGACTGGTCTCGGTCGCCGATCTCCATTTTGATGGTTCCAAACTTGATCAGGAAGCGGTGATCCAACGCGAACGTCTCGACCGCATGGTGGCCCGTAACTCAGAACACGCCGAAATGGTGGCCAAACTTGAGGCCGCCTATGACGCCCTGATTGGTGCGCCAGCCAATCTCAACAATCAGAGCCAACTCACCGAAAGTGATATCCCTTCAATTGAAGAACTCTCCGCCGAGCTTGATGCATTTCTTCGCGACGCCAACCCCGAGTAGTTTGTTCATATGTCAATTGGCCTAGATGTGCCAAGCATAAAAAACCATGGGGAGTAGTTATGAAAGTTGATGGCGGAATTAGTTCCAACCTGCACGAGGCAATCAACAGTGCCAAAGATGCTGAAGCCGCTGGCTATAGCGGGGCATGGACTGCCGAAACCAGCCATGATCCATTTCTTCCGTTGTTGATGGCTGCTGAACACACCACCACACTCGAAATCGGAACCTCAATCGCTGTCGCTTTTGCACGGAGTCCGATGACGCTGGCCAACACCGCATGGGATCTTCAGGCTTATTCGCAAGGTCGGTTTATTCTCGGGCTTGGTAGCCAGATTCAGCCACACATCACTAAGCGTTTCAGTATGCCGTGGAGTAAACCAGCGCTTCGGATGCGCGAAATGGTTTTGGCTATTCATGCGATTTGGGATGCTTGGCTGACTGGTGAACGACTCGAATTTCGTGGTGAGTTTTACACGCACACTTTGATGACCCCCATGTTCAGTCCAGCAGCATCCGACATGGGTTCATTTGGTCCACCAAAAATCTTTCTCGCGGGTGTCGGCGAGCTGATGACTGAAGTGGCCGGTGAGGTGTGTGATGGATTCATCTGTCACGGCTTTACGACTGAAAAATACCTCCGTGAAGTGACGATTCCAGCACTTGAGCGTGGTCGCGCAAAGGCTGGCAAGACAATGGACGGCTTTGAAATCGTTGGTCCAAGTTTTGTCGTCAGCGGTAACGATGAGCGCGAGTTAGAACGCGCCTCCATTGGCACACGCAAACAAATCGCTTTCTACGGTTCGACCCCCGCCTATCGCCCAGTGCTTGAACTCCATGGTTGGGGAGATTTACAAGATCGCCTCAATGCGTTGTCGAAACAAGGTCAATGGGATGAGATGGGGACTCTGATTACCGATGAAGTGCTCAACACTTTCGCCGTCGTCGGCGAACCCGAGCGCATTGCACCAGAATTGACACGGCGATACGGAGATGTCATTCAACGTATCTCGTTTTACGCCCCATACAAATCTGATCCAGAGCGTTGGAGCAAGGTGATGGCCGACCTGCAGTCGGCCTAATTCACACTTCAATTACTCGCTGAGTAATTCAAGTTCCCCAGCAAGATACGACTCGCGACATTTCGCGCGCTGCAATTTGCCGCTACTTGTCTTGGGCAGTGTTCCAGGGCGCACCAGCATGATGTCACGAGGTGGTAGACCAGAAACCTCCAATGCCGAATGGTGAATGGCCCGCCGAACTGCAGTGAGATCTTCGGCCTTCACTTCGGCCACGACGATCACTGTTTCTTTACCCTTGTATCCGTCCACACCGAAAGCAATGACATTGCCTGCCCGCACGCCATCCAATTCCCCGACGGCGCGTTCAATATCTTCGGGGAAGACATTGCGGCCCCCAACGATAATGACATCTTTTATTCGGCCGCAGATAACCAATTCTCCATTCAGCAAATATGCCAAATCGCCAGTGCATAACCATCCTTCGTGGAACATACTTGCCGTTGCCTCGGGACGCTTGTAGTAGCCAGGAGTGACACTGGTTCCTCGCAAGAACAATTCACCAACGACGCGTTCTGGAAGTGTCTCGCGAGTCATCGGATCCACAATTTTCATTTCTAATCCGGGAACAGCGTGACCCAACAAAGGCAGGCGTCGTACCGTGACATCGTCTTGATGTGATTCATCAACAACAACGGGAACAGCAATGCGATCGCGCTCCATAGCAATGCGATCCACCGTGTCACATACGAGACCGCGATACCGCGGTGGGAACGCACCACCAATGGCAACCTCTGCCATACCAAAGGCAGGGAAAATACTTCCGGCCGATAACCCGAAAGGTTCGGCGGCACGCACAAAAGCCTCCACCGCTTCTGGGTCTACTGGTTCAGCACCAGACAAAGCCAATGTCAAAGATGAGAGGTCGAGACCACTCATGCGCTTGAGGGCGCGCGTCGCTAAGACCCAAGCGAAGTTTGGTCCAGCGGTAGCGGTACCTTTCCAATCACTAATCCACTCCATCCAATGTCCAGGATGAGCCATAAAATCTTGAGGAGCAGCTTGCACTAAGTGCACTCCGTTCATCATTGGCAATGCCAAAAAACCAACTAAGCCCATGTCGTGATACAGAGGCAGCCATGAGACCATCACTTCGTTGGCATCAAGTTCGGCGGCAGCGCAACTGGCGTCAATATTGGCCGTCAACACACGATCAGGAATCATCACACCTTTGGGCTCGGCAGTTGAACCACTCGTGTATTGCAAAATCACTAAGCGCTCGGGATCATCAGCGGGTATTTCCAGTCGATCTCCGTTGGGCTTTCCTTTTCCGGGCATGACTGCGCCCATCGGCAAGGTAGGTGGATCGCCAGGAATGGTTTGATAAAAGTCTGCCAACTGATCATCAATCAACACCAACTTGGCTTCACCGTGGCGAATACGACTCCGCGTGCTATCCACAAAAGCATCCAGCGATGCCATCCGCATCGGTAACGGTAAAACCATGCTGGCAATACCTGCCATCCAACATCCGCGCACGATCGTCATCAGTTCGCGACTTGTTGGTCCCAAGATTGCTACGTGATCACCTGGTATTAGACCCAATGCCTGCAGCGCCGCTCCAACTGCTCGGGCATCATCATGAATTTCGCGCCAAGAGATGAATGCTGGTCCAGTCGTGGGAGCGATTGACTGACCAACGAAGCGAACTCCCGTGGGTGCATCGGCCGATTGTTCAAGACGCGCAATCACCGAGCCTTGGGGCAACGAGCGCTTGATCGCCGATTGGCGCGCTTGGCGGGGATCAGCGAAAGAACTGGGGAGATCGTGGGAGGTACTCATGGAGACACCTTGAAATTAGTTCCCAGCGCGACGAAAAATGAGATTCAAGCGATCAGTACACGTGAAACAGTTCTGAATAGACCTGTGTGGCATAAACTTTGATTGATATGTCCCCCAACTCAGCCGACCACAACCCTTCTGAATCGGCTCATAGCGCTGACATTCCTCGCTTGCGTTACAACGCCGCCCTCGCCCTTGACATTGAGCAGCGCTGGCAAGATCGCTGGGAGGCCGAAGGCACCTTCGAGGCACCCAATCCCGCCGGACCACTAGGTGAAGCTGACAAGGTGGCCGGTCGACCGAAACTGTTTGTCCTCGATATGTTCCCCTATCCGAGTGGATCTGGATTGCATGTCGGTCATCCCCTCGGTTATATCGCCACCGATGTTTACGCTCGCTTCAAGCGAATGACGGGTTACAACGTATTGCACGCATTGGGTTACGACAGTTTCGGACTTCCCGCCGAGCAACACGCCATCGCTACTGGCGTGCACCCGCGAGTGAATACTGAAGCCAATGTCGCCAATATGCGTCGCCAACTTCGTCGTCTCGGACTTGGGCATGACGCACGACGCAGTGTCAGTACAACAGACGAAGATTTTTATCGCTGGACACAATGGATATTTCTTCAAGTCTTCAACAGTTGGTACGACGAGATCGAACAGCGCGCACGACCCATCATCGAACTTGAACAGGCATATGCCGATGGTTCAATCGCGACTCCTAATGGTCAACCTTGGAACGAACACAATAAACACGAGCGCCGTCAGGCAATCGATGCGCGACGTTTGGCTTATCTTTCCGAGGCGCCTGTCAATTGGTGTCCAGGTCTCGGAACTATTTTGGCCAATGAAGAAGTCACCGCCGATGGTCGTAGCGATATTGGCAACTATCCCGTTTTTAAAAAGAGCATGCGCCAATGGACAATGCGCATTACTACCTATGCGGATCGCCTATTACAAGATCTTGATCGCCTGGATTGGCCAGAACCCATCAAGTTGATGCAGCGCAACTGGATCGGTCGTAGCGAAGGAGCGCGAGTTGACTTCACCACTCCGGCGGGAACTCTCAGCGTCTTTACTACTCGTCCAGATACTTTATTTGGGGCATCATTTATGGTCATCTCGCCCGAGCACCCCTTGGTCGATGCACTGACAACCAGTGACAACAAAGCGGCAGTTGACGCCTACCGCATAGTCGCTGCCAGCAAAAATCAAATCGACCGCCAAGATGACACACGCGAAAAAACGGGCGTCTTTACTGGTACATTCGCCACGAATCCTGTCAATGGGCAAGAGATACCGGTGTGGGTGGCGGACTACGTCTTAATGGGCTACGGCACTGGAGCGATCATGGCTGTGCCGTGTGGTGATCAACGTGACTTCCAATTTGCTCGCCGTTTTAATCTTGCTGTGCCCGCTATTCAACAGCCTCCTAGCCAATGGTTCATAGTGCACGACCTTGAACAACAAAATGGTGATGGCGTTGATACATCAACATGGAACGAAGCCTTCGTCGGTGATGGTGCGTACATCAACTCATCGAGTGCCAGTTTGAGTCTTGATGGTCTTGTTGAAGTTCATGAAGGTGTCGCGGTGATGAACACCTGGCTTGAAGAAAACGGTTGCGGCTTGGCCACTGTCAATTTCAAACTCCGCGATTGGCTCTTCAGTCGCCAACGGTATTGGGGAGAGCCCTTCCCCATTGTTTACGATGAGGACGATCAACCTGTTTCGTTACCAGACTCGATGTTGCCTGTGCTCCTGCCGCAATTAGAAGATTTCAAACCCCAAGCCCTTGACCCCAACGATGAGGTCACGGACCCGATTCCACCATTGGCGCGCAGCGCTGAATGGCGTGAAGTTGTTCTCGACTTGGGTGATGGTCCCAAGAAATATCGCCGTGAAATTAATGTCATGCCCCAATGGGCTGGCTCATGTTGGTATGAACTGCGTTACCTTGACCCAACCAATACAGAATTTTTCGTGGATCCTGCCGTTGAAAAATACTGGATGGGCCCAGCCGATGGAGGCGACGGAAAAACTGGTCACACTGGTGGCGTTGATCTGTATGTCGGCGGCGTTGAACATGCCGTCTTACATCTTTTGTACGCTCGCTTCTGGCACAAGGTTTTATTTGACTTAGGTCATCTTTCAAGTTCAGAACCTTTTCACCGCCTTTTCAATCAGGGCTATATTCAGGCCTTTGCATATCGCGATCCGCGCGGTCAACCAGTGACCTCTACTGATGTTGAAGAACGTGACGGCACCTATTGGTATGCGGGCGAAGAGGTGCAACGCGAGTACGGAAAAATGGGAAAGAGTCTGAAGAACATCGTCACCCCCGATGAGATGTACGACGAATACGGCGCCGACACCTTTCGCCTATACGAGATGAGTTCTGGCCCTCTTGAGGCAAGTCGTCCATGGAATACCCGCGACGTGATCGGCATGCAGCGCTTCTTGCAACGCGTGTGGCGCAACATGGTTGATGAAGATACGGGTGCCTCACGAGTTGTTGATACGCCAGCGACCCCCGAGCTTCGCAAGCTCTTGCATCGCATGATTGAAGGAATTCGCTCCGATATGGATGGATTGCGTTTCAATACCGCTATCGCCAAATTGATTGAGCTGAATAATGCGCTCACTCAAGAGGCGGCTGCAACGGGTTCCACCCCACTCGAGATTGCATCCCCGATGATTCACATGTTGGCCCCACTATGTCCACATATGGCCGAAGAATTATGGGGGCGCCTCGGACACAGCCAAACTCTCACCTTTGAACCATTTCCAGTGTTTGATCCACAACTCCTGATTGACGACACATTTGAGTATCCAGTTCAGATAAATGGCAAGGTGCGTTCGCGTTTGGTGGTTCCCACTGGCACCGATTTGGCAACTGTGCAGGCACTAGTCCTGTCAGATCCAAAAGTTCTTGCCGCATTAGGCGGACAGACACCCAAAAAAGTCGTTGTCGTGCCTGGCCGTATGGTCAACTTGGTGTTGTGAACAAACTTTCAATCACCAAATACATCTCCGTCGCTCTCATGCTCGCAAGCACAACTGCTCTGGTTGGTTGCGGTGGCGATGGATCCTCAAGTCCGAGTTCAGGTGCCGAGACGACCACACCGAGTACGCAGGCCCCAACCACAGAAGTGCCGGTGACGCAAGCCCCCATTACTTTGCCACCACTCCCCGCGCCAGCGGCCTCGACCGTGGCTGATCTATTGGCACTCGGTCGCCCAATCGTTCTTGCTCATGCCAGTGGTGAGATGACTCATCCGCACTCAAGTTTGTTTGGCTTCAGTGAAGCGGCACGGATGGGTGTTGACGTCCTTGATATGGATGTGCAATTGACCAGTGATGGGGTCCTTGTGATCCATCACGATCTCAATACCGGCAAAACCGCTAACGAAGATCTTGTTCTTCTTGAGCACACCTACGATGAACTGCACGCTCTTGATAGCGCCTACTGGTTTACCGCTAACTGCACATGCACTGATCAACCCGAAGCCGACTACATCTACCGCGGAATTCGTACCGGCGCCACACCCGCGCCCACTGGTTATGTCGCTGAAGATTTCGCGATCAACTCATTGGAAACATTGATGCAGTTGTATCCCGATTATGTGTTGAATATCGAAATCAAAGATGAAGGTGATGCTGCCAAGGCATCTGCTGACGCACTGATGGCGCTGCTCACAAAGTACGACGCATTTGACCGCGTGGTTGTGGCCAGTTTTGATGACACGGTTGTGGATTATTTCCATGAAAAACAACCCAATGTCGCAATGTCACCGGGCCAAGCTGCCATGGTTTCATTTTTTCTCGGCGGGGTATCGCTGCCGGACTGGCTATACATCGTGCAAATTCCACCGACCTACGAAGGTCTGACTTTGTTCACCCCCGAATATGTAACACGAGCCAAATCAGAAGGCATCGTGACGTGGGTGTGGCCCAACGGTGGCGAAACACTTGAGTTGTATCGCGAGTTGTTGGCTATCGGAGCTGACGGCATTAACGCTGCATCACCACCCCAAGCGATGACCGCCCTCAACGAGTTCTTGGGTGTCTCGTAATCTCGAGCTGATGAGAAAAAATCTCTCATGATCGCAGGCATCATCGAAGGCTTTTATGGTCCTCCGTGGACACATCAAGAACGCCTGCGAAACATTGATCTACTTGCCGAGTACGGCGGCAACACCTATGTCTGGGCTGCAAAGTTAGAGCCTCGGCATCGCGAATTGTGGCTAGATCCATTCACCGAATTAGAAGTCACCGAGTTCACCGAGTTGTCAATTCGTCAGAAGACAGTGCAAGTTCTGATCGGGCTGACTCCTGGAGCCGATGCAACGACTGAGCAGGTGATCGACAAACTGCAACCGGCTATTGATCACGGCTGCCATGGCGTTGTCCTGAGTTTTGACGATCTACCAGCCTTAGATGCTGCGACAAAGCATCGAGAAATCGCCAATGCTCTGATTGAAAACTTGAAGACTCAAGTGTGGCTTGTCCCCACTCATTACGCAGGTATCACCGCATCGCCATACCTTGAACAGTTGATTGACGGCTTACACCCAGAGGTATTGGTGATGTGGACAGGCGTCCATGTCGTTAACGATTCCATTCATGCACATGAAGCGCGTCAACGCACTCAGGCATGTCGTGGGCGCAAACCATTATTGTGGGATAACACGCCCGTTAATGACGCAATGATGAGCGAGGCTTTACATCTCGGCCCATACGCTGGACGCGAAGCAGCGTTGCGTTCGGAGATAACAGGATTGCTGATCAATCCCATGGAGTTCGCTACTGCTTCGCAGCCAACTTTGGTCAGCGCTTTGGCGTGGGTGAATGATGGTGAGCCGTACTCGGCATGGTTGAACTTTGTTGATCAACACGGATGGACCGAATTCGCACGTTGCACGGCGTTTCCTGATGATCCTCATTGGCCAGGTGCCCGCCCAACAGATGACTGGTGGCAGGCAGTTGTCGACATGAATCCACCTGGTCTCGAGGCCGGTTGCGAGCCGTGGATTGACGCCGCCAAGCAAGGCGCCCAACTAGTTCTTGATGCGCGCCGACTACTTGATCCAGCCCTACCCCGTTCACAGAGCACGGTCTTAAAGAAAATTACTTTGGCAATGCGCTGGCGCTCGTGGCAGAGGCTTCCTGTTTTGCTGTACGGCGGAGGCCCTCGTCTTCGACCCGTCATTATCAATGATGAACATGGCGAATTTGTCTACCGACCTGGATCGGTCATTGCCGCAACGTGTCTCGTTGATGATGAGGTCATGCGTTGCCTCAACACTGACTAACTTTTTCCTCAAAATTCTGTGGTTTGGCAGCACATTTTGCAAGGGACCATTCGTTCATCCTTGTCTGACCGCTAAAAAGCCAAGTGTTCCCCCGCAACCTGAAACCGCCCCTGTCCGAATTTGGGTGCTCCTTGATTCCTCTGGATCGATGGAATCCCTGCAACTCAATGTTGTGGAGAGCCTCAACGCTTTCGTCGCCGAACAAGCCGCCACCGATCCCGCAACGGCCATCAGCATTCACACCTTTCCCAGCGTTCCCTACGCTCGCAAGGCTGCTGGCGTGATCACTGTTTTGGTGGACGATGTTGCCGATCTCACACAGGAGAACTATCTCCATCTGAACTCACACATTGAAGCATTTGCTAGCAATGTTGCCGGACTCGGTCCAATTTTGTCGGCCATTTCATTGTCGTAGCCCTCAATCTGAAGTTTGAACTTGAGAGCCCCACTTCAGATGTTCAACTAATTGTAAGAGAACAGTAACCGAGGCGTCACCCACCATTCTTGCCCATCTGGCAATTTTGTGCCGTAGATGCACACGGCTTCTACTCGAAAGGTTTGGTGAATGAAATGTCAAAAAAGAATGTTTCTAGTCTTCTTGTCGGCCTCGTCGCACTTGGGGCAACAGCCTCAATTTTTACAACCGGGGAGGCAGTTTCAGCTACGGCTCCAGCAGCTAATACCGTTTTAGAGATTGTTCCACTGGGTACCTATACCGGTGTTGGTGGCCTATACGCCTCGGAAATTGTTTCTTTTGACCCCACAACTAAACGCATGTTTATTAACAATGGTGCCCGAAACGCCGTGGACATTGTTGACATCACAACCCCATCGGCTCCAACACTTGTCAGCAGTGTGGACATGACTTTGTACGGGCGAGGCCTCCAAAGTGTCACAGTAGGCAATGGCATCGTTGCCGCCGCTGTTGATGTTGCCCCTGTTGTCAGCCCCAACGGACTCCAGACCGCAAGTAGTGGCCGGATCGTCCTCATGAATACTGATGGACGGGTTCTCAAAACTGTCACCGTCGGCACCCTTCCTGACCATGTTTCGTTCACGCCCGACAAGAAGACAATTCTTGTCGCTGGTGAAGGCGAACCCATGTGTTCTCTTGACAATGGATCCACTTCAGCCAATGAGTCGACTGACCCAACCTTAGTGAGCGACGCCAAC